>JAITBJ010000065.1 GCA_031283665.1 Candidatus Opitulatrix cubana | reverse complement strand
TTATCACTGTTTGAAAGACAATAACATTATTTTGAATCTAAAACAGCTTTATAAACTTCAAGAGTTTGATTTGCTATTTTATCCCATGTAAAATGCTGCTCTACTCTTTTTCGTCCAGCCTCACCCATAAGCTTTGCATTATCTAAATTAGAAAACATAATCCTAATGGCGTCACTAAAATCATTTATAAACTTATCTGGGTAAATAGGCTGACCACCTCCATCATCTTTTTGTTCAATATCTACTAATAAGCCAGTAACATTATCTTGCACCACTTCTGGTATACCACCTGTTTTTGTAGCCACCACAGGTAAAGATAATGCCATAGCCTCCAAGTTTACTATTCCTAAAGGCTCATAAATAGAGGGACAGAGAAAACAGTCAGAGAATTGCAAAAGGCATTTTAGTTTTTCAACAGGCAGCATATCTGAAATTAAAACTATATTTCCTCTATTTTTTTGTAAACTCTCATAAAGTTCGTCAACTTCTTTTTTGATTTCGGGTGTATCAGGAGCCCCTGCACATAAAATAATTTGTATATCACTTGGCACCTGCTCTAGTGCTTTCATCAGATAAACAAGACCTTTTTGTCGCGTGATTCTACCAACAAATATAGCAGTAGGAGCATCGTTTATATTATATTTATTCTTTAATTCAAGAATTGTTTTTTGATAAAAACTCTTATCAGCTTTTTTATAAACATTTATATCTATACCATTTAAAACAGTGAAAACTTTTTTGGGATCTACATTTGGATACACTTTCAAAATGTCGTTTCTCATAGCATTTGATACTGCTATTATCCCATTCGCTGATTCATAAGCGTTTTTTTCTATAAAACTTGATACCGCATAACCGCCTCCAAGCTGCTCCGCTTTCCAAGGGCGGAGTGGTTCTAGTGAATGTGCTGTGATAATATGTGGAACATTTAGATTTTTTGACGCTAAAAAACCAGCCATATTTGCATACCAAGTATGAGAATGAACTAAATCAGTAGTTTTTATATCATTTGCTATTTGATTATCTATATCTAGGGTCTCAAATACACCATTGAGTAGAGAAGATGATTTTTCATATCCAAAAACACCATCTTGATCTCTTTTTCCCTCAAAACATCTTATATCTATATTTACATTTTTTTCTTTTTTTAGAGCTTTTGACAATTCAAAAACGTGAACCCCTGCACCGCCGTAAATATGAGGGGGATACTCTCTAGTAATTATATTTATTTTCATACTGTAATGATATCATATTTTACATATATGACTAAATAAGCATATGCCCATTTATTGGGTCTAATAAACGCTAACTGATATACTATTTAAATATGCCCACATAGCTCAGCAGGATAGAGCATCCCCCTCCTAAGGGGAAGGTCGCATGTTCGAATCATGTTGTGGGCACCAATCTTTACTTTAAAAGTTCTATATTAGCACCGAGGTTTTCAAGTTTTTCGGTAAACGATTCGTATCCTCTTTCAATAATGTCTACTCCGCTGACATTAGATTCTCCCTCTGCTGCTAGAGCTGCTATAAGATACGAAAACCCTGCTCTCAAATCTGGAACTTCTATATCAGCACCTCTCAATTTAGTTGGCCCAGAAATCACAGCAGAATGTTTAAAGTTTCTTTGCTGAAATCTGCAAGGGACTGACCCTAGGCATTCTCTATAAAGCTGTATTTTAGCACCCATTTTATTTAGCGCATTTGTAAATCCAAAGCGATTTTCATACACGGTCTCGTGGACTATTGAAAGACCGTGAGCCTGTGTTAGAGAAACCACTAATGGCTGCATCCAGTCGGTCAAAAAGCCAGGATGCACATCAGTTTCTATTGGTATAGATTTTAATTCACCTCCTGGATGATAAAACTCAATACCATTATCATTTATATCAAATTCCCCACCAATTTTACGGAATATATTCAAAAATGTAGTCATATCTGACTGTTTAGCACCTAACACTTGCACTCTGCCGCCGGTGGCAAGAGCAGCATTAGCCCATGAGGCTGCCTCTGCACGATCAGGAAGCGAAATATGAGTAAATCCTCTCAATTCTTTTACCCCCTCAATAGTTATAACTCTATCAGTGTTTACAGAAATAATAGCACCCATTTTTTGCAAAACATTAATCAGGTCCATAATTTCTGGTTCTATAGCAGCGTTTGTCAATTGCGTCACACCATCTGCTATGCAAGCTGTAAGTAGGGTTTGCTCAGTAGCTCCAACTGATGGATAAGGTAGATTTATCTTTGTGCCGTGCAGCCCATCGGGTGCAAAGATTCTAATTCCGTGTTCTTTTTTTTCAATTTGAGCTCCAAACTTTCTAAGAGATTCTAAATGAAAATCTATAGGGCGGTCTCCTATTTTGCAACCTCCAAGCGCTGGAATAAATGCCTCTCCTAATTTATGAACTAACGGTCCACAAAATAAAATAGGTATTCTTGATGAACCCACCACTGTATCTACATCAGCAATTTTTGGTGATGAGATATTTTCAGGGTCTATTTCTAAAACACCCTTAGTCTTATTATATGAAACATCGCAGCCGTGAAGCATAAGCAATTTACTTACCACTTCCACATCTTTTATAGCAGGCACATTTTCTAAAACACTTTTAGAATTGCCTAAAATAGATGCTACCATTGCTTTTGATACAAAGTTTTTAGCTCCTCTCAATTCAATTGTGCCCTGCAATGCTTTTCCGCCTTTAATTTTTAGTTTCTCGCTCATATCTGCTCCACTTGCTCTTTTAGATGTTTCCCGCTTTTTGAAAATCTAGCTGCTATATAAAAATAATGGGCTCCTGCCACTATATGAAGCGCAATTGCCCATATTGCAACAGCCCACCCTAAACTTGATAAAAGATAATTATTTGTGTCAATCATCTTTGAAAGATAAATTAGAGGCAATGAGTAAAGAAGCAAGGCTGTAGATGCTTTTCCTAAAAAGCTAACAGGTATTGGCCCCATTTCAAAACGAGAAAACCATAGCTGCAAAATGCCAACAAGCACTTCTCTCGCGGCTAAAACAATGAAAATCCAAAGTGGCAAAATGCTATCTACCACCAAAAAAATTATCAAAAACAGAATATAAAGTCTATCTGCTATAGGATCTAAAACTTGTCCCGCTTTGCTTTCTTGATTAAATTTGCGTGCTATAAAACCATCTAGCCAATCAGATAAACCGCTGACTATCACTAATAAAAGCACGTATAAATCTTGATTAGTTACTATAAAATAGCATAACGGAAATATAGCTAAAATGCGTAAAAAACTAATAACATT
>JAITBJ010000008.1 GCA_031283665.1 Candidatus Opitulatrix cubana | reverse complement strand
ATCTCTGTGATAGTCAAGCAGCCCGGAAGATAAGGGACTTTATAAAGATTGCAGATTTTTGCAATTTCTGCATCAAAGCCAGGGCTCACAACATATTTAGCTCCTGCTAAAATTGCCACGCGCGCAGTGGTGGAATCAAGCACAGTCCCTGCACCGATTACAATGTCGTATTTATCAGCATATTTTCTTGAAACATTTTTAATAATCACATCAGCATCATCCATTCTAAATGTGATTTCAATTCCCTTAATGCCGCCCTTAATCAAAGCATCTATTATTTTTTCAGTCTCTTCTACACTTTTGCCACTCACCACAGCTATCACTCCTGCAGATTTTAGTGCTTTTATAGTTTCAAACTTTTTCATTAGTTTCCTTTCAATAAAATATATTTCTTTTTCGTATCTATTATAATTATAGCAGGAGATATGAATTATAATACCCACATGAAATATAGCGAAAGTAACGACTTTCAACAATTTTAAAATGTCGGTTTGACTTTTGAAACGCGAATGTGATAAACTATTTCATATTATTTTGCTTATTTTATTAGGAAAGGTTTTGCCATGAAAGTTGTATCTGTTACGCAGTCAAAAATTTCTTCACAAAGCAAAACTTATAATCAAACTAAAAAACCGATAGCAAAACCGTTTGTTAAATGGGCAGGAGGAAAAAGACAGCTTTTAACGCAGATTAATGTACATTTACCAAAAAACATAGACGAAATTGAAAACTATGCAGAGCCGTTTGTTGGTGGTGGTGCTGTTTTATTTAATTTATTGCAAAAATACAATTTCAAAAATGTATATATATCAGATTTGAACAAGGGATTAATATACACATATCAAGTTATTCAGCAAAATGTTAGAATACTCATTGAAGAACTATCTAGAATTGAAAGAGTTTATTTGAAATTAGATACCGAAAACAAGGAAAAACTTTTTTATAACCTAAGAAAAGAATATAATTATCTTTTATTAAAAAATAATAAAGTATCTAATAATTCAAAAATTAGACTTTCAGCATTGTTTATTGCACTAAATAAAACTTGTTATAACGGATTATATCGTGTAAATCTAAAAGGAGAATTTAATGTGCCTCATGGAAGATACAAATCGCCTGTTATTCTAGATGCAGATAATTTATATTCTGTTAGTACTCTTTTGCAAAATGCGGAAATCCATCTTGATGATTATAAAGAAGTTAAAAAGTTTGCAACTAAAAATACTTTTATATATTTTGATCCTCCATATAGACCTCTTACAAAAAGTGCAGCATTCACATCATACACAAGCGGACAGTTTAGTGATGAAGACCAAAAAGAGCTTTCACTTTTTGTAAAGCTATTGTCAGAAAAAAATATAAACATTATGCTTAGCAACTCTGATCCAAAAAATTATGACACTAAAGATGCTTTCTTTGATGAAATTTATTCTTGGGCAAATATTTATACTGTTTTTGCTTCAAGATCTATTAACTCAAATGCATTAAAAAGATATAAAATAAGCGAATTATTAATTACAAATTATTGAGGTAAATATGATTAAAGGCGGAATAGGCGGCGCAAATACTTCCACAGGTTTAAAGTTTGAAAAGAGAACTAACCTTCATGACTTTATAAAAAGTCTTGATGGATATATGGTTACACCAAACGACAAAAAAGATGTAACCACTTCAAGGTGGCTAATACACTACAAAAATGAAGAGGTGGGAGAAATCTTCAAACAACACGGATTATATAGATATTTAGATGAGTTTGAAGGATATAACTGGAAGAAAATCTTATCAAAGAAAATTCTTCCAGATGACGGAATATTTGTGATTGCTAATAACACAGTATATATTATTGAGAAAAAATATCAGGCGCGTGCTGGTTCTGTGGACGAGAAACTGCAAACCTGCGATTTCAAAAAGAAACAATATAAAAAATTATTTGCTCCTCTAAATAAAGATGTTGAATATTATTACCTTTTGGAAAAAGAATGGTTTGAAAGAGATGAATATAAAGATGTCTTTGATTATATTATTTCTTCAGGCTGTCACTATTATTTTGATTATATACCATTTAATAAATTAGGATTACCAATTCCTGAAAAATGATATTGGAACCAAATAACTTTGAACTTGAAAATACGACTATTTGGAATTTTAAAAATCGCGGAAAATGGGCAACGCATGATTCTAAATGGAGAGGAAACTGGTCCCCTTATATACCACGAAATATTTTACTAAGATATTCTAATGAAGGTGACACTGTCTTGGATCAATTTGTCGGTGGCGGAACAAGTTTAATAGAAGCTAAACTACTAAATAGAAATTGCATAGGAATAGACATTAATTCAGATGCTATAAAATGGTCAAAAGAAAAAATTAAATTTAACACAGTTTCAAATTCTCAAATCAAAATTAGACAAGGAGATGCAAAAAATCTGAAATTCCTGAAAAATGAAACTATAGATTTAATAATAACACACCCTCCCTATGCGAATATTATAGAATATAGTGACAATTTAAAAAATGATCTTTCGTTGCTTCCAATTAAAGAGTTTTTAATTGATATAGAAAAAGTAGCCAGCGAATCTTTTAGAGTTTTGAAGCAAGATAAATATTGCGCTATTCTTATTGGGGATACTAGAAAAAAAGGTATGGTTCAGCCATTGGGAATGCAAGTTATGCAAAAGTTTTTAGATGCTGGTTTCACCCTAAAAGAAATAATTATTAAGGAACAACATAATTGCAAAGCTACAGGATTTTGGAAGACAAATAGTAAAAAATATAATTTTTTATTATTAGCACATGAATATTTATTTATATTCTACAAAGACGATAAAGTATAAACCAGCTATCTGTTTTAGGTTAGCGCCTATCCAAAATGCTTTTTCAATGCGGCAGCTATTGCTCCTGGACCGGTTAACATCTCTTTCAGATATGCAATTGTCATATCAGCTAAACTGCTTTCAGAGGAGCTGCCGCCAGTTTTTGCCTCGTACAGATCAACTCCAAAAATGGTTTTATCGTGGAGCAGCTTTTTTACGCTTTCGCAATCAGGGCTGCCTAGTTTCAGAGGCTTAATATATTTGTCTAGCTCATCTAAAAGAGGATCAGGGCTTCGCTCAAAAGCATTGCCGCTATCATCCACAGCCATCAAATATCTTATCCAGCCAGCAAATGTGAATGCGATTCCCTTGAGCTGAGATATGTCACGGTTTTCAGAGATATATGATTTTATAGTCTCTCCAAATCTGATAGGCAGCTTTTGCGATGTATCGGTCGCAATGCGCTGCGGCGTATCAGGAATATTAGGGTTTGGCAACCGCTTCTGCAAAACCTCATCCAAAAATGATTTCGGGTCTATTATTTCAGGATTCACTACTACTGGCAAACCCTCGTCATAACCAATCCTCTCAACGAGTTTGACTAGGTCAGGGTTTTTCATTTCTCCAGATATAGAATTAGCACCAAGCAAGCATCCAAAAATAGCGAGAGATGTGTGCAACGGATTCAAACATGTGCAGACTTTCATCTTTTCCACTTTGTCCACTTTATCACGGCTTGTGATTATAACATCAGCTTTTTCTAAAGGAGGGCGGCCGTTTGGGAATTTATCTTCTATTACTAAATAATGAGTTTCTTCGGTGTTTACAAATGCTGCAGAAACAGTTCCTTTGCTAGTTTTCACAATTTCAGTGTCCTCAAATCCAATAGAGTCTAATTCAGCGGCTACTTTTGCAGATGGCAGCGGTGTGATTCTGTCAATCATTGACAACGGAAATGAGACTTTTTCACTATTCAAATAATTCAAAAACTCTTTTTCAGTGAAACCTTTTTGCACCCAAACATTCACAATTTGTAAAATAGCATCTTTCAATTTATCGCCATTATGTGAGAAATTATCTGTGGAGCATAGAGCAATCGGTGCAGCACCTGCTTTAAATCGCCAATACATTAGAGATGCTAAAAATCCCATAGCTGTTTTAGC
>JAITBJ010000086.1 GCA_031283665.1 Candidatus Opitulatrix cubana | reverse complement strand
CAGAAAATTTAATTTAGGTCAGATATAACCTTTTAAATGATAACATATTTATAATGAAACCTTTTGTGATTTTGCAGACCCGTCCTGAAGATATTGCTAGTGAAGGGGAATATGAATCTTTTTTAGAATTAGGAAATCTAAAAAATGATGATTTAATCCGCGTTCGTTTAGATAAAGATGAGTTCTGGAAAATGGATTTAGATTCAATATCTGGAATTATTTTGCCCGGTTCACCATTTAATCCTGGCACAAAAACTCCTCATGAAAAGCAAAAAGAAATTGAAAAAGAGCTTTTTATTCTATTAGATAGAGTGCTCGAAGCAGATTTCCCTTTTTTGAGCATCTGCTACGGCATGGGGCTTATAGGCTTGCAAGCAGGAGCAAAAGTTAGCGAAAAATTTGGAGAGAAGCTGAATGTGATAGATGTGAATCTAACTGATGCAGGCAAAAATGATAAACTTCTAAAAGGTGTGAAAAGCAGCTTTCAATCTATTGTGGGTCATAAAGTGGCCCTTGAAGATGTGCCCGGAAATGCTACACTTTTAGCCACCGGTGAAAAATCGCCTATTCAAATGCTTAAATACAAAAATAACATTTACACTACTCAATTTCATCCTGAACTAAATACTGAATCTGTGGAAGTCAGAATTAAAGTATATGTGAATCACGGATATTTTCCGCCTCATAAATTAGAAGAGATTTTAGAAATGACTCGCGGAAAAGATTATTCTCATTCAAATAAAATAGTGGAAAACTTTATTCAGCTTTATCACAAATAGATTAGTGGTGCATCACCGATATCAGTGATGCTTCACTTGCATCAGTGCTGCTTCACTTGCATCAGTGCTGCAAAAGCCGCTTCGCTACTTTATTCACGCCACCTTTTTTTTGAAGACGCTTTTCATATGATTTATGCAAAATATGAAGCGGCGGATAAATAGACATTAAAATATATTCGGGAGTCTTTTTGCCAAACGCCTTTACATTGTGGGCATTATATGTTCTTGAAAAGCGCTTCACATAATTATGATATTCTCTTGGAGGGGATGACATTCTGCGAGCTGAAATGCCAGCCACTAAATTAGAGACAAACTCTATTTTCAGATTAGCCTCTTTCAAATGTAAAGATAAATCTATATCTTCATGAAAAAGGTCCTCTTTATCTAAACACGCCTTTTTCTTTATTTTCTCCCAAGCAGTTGCTCTTATAGCCATATTAGACCCAAATAAAAACTTATATTTTTTATTCAAACTCAAAACGATTCTTCTCATAATTAAATCTGCTTTCAGCCCAAACTTTCCAAAAGGCATATCATAATATAGCACAGGACCTGAAACTCCCATAATTTCAGGATCAACGAACGCCTCCTGCAGATTTTTCACCCAATCTCCTCTTATATATGTGTCAGCATCTATTCGTGCATATATATCACCTTTGGCCACAGAAAACCCTTTATTTCTAGTGCCGATAAGCCCTTGCTCTTTATGAGTGATCGTTTTAACAAGACTCCCTTTTTTATGACTAGCTACAAAATGCTCAACAATATGCTCGGTGTTATCGGTGCTATTATTATTTACTACAATTATTTCTTTTGGCAAAACTTTCTGCTGCAAGCAAGCTCTTAAGCAGTTTGCTATCACATCTTCTTCATTAAAAACCGGAATGATTATAGACACAGAGTTCATAATAATTATATTATACCTTATTTTGCGTCTACACCAATAGCGTCTGCTATAGATTTAAATCCATCTGCTTCAAGATGCTTTTCAAGACCTTTTTTAATATCAGGCACAATTGTGGGGCCTAAATACATAAGAGCTGATGCTATTTGAATAAGAGATGCTCCTGCTCTTATTTTTCTGTAAGCATCAACGGGCGAAAAAATGCCGCCAAGACCAATAATCACAAAACGGCTTCCCCATTTTTTATATGTAGAGGTTATTAGTTTGTTATTATGATGCTCTGTAGGCTTTCCTGCTATATTTCCGTTCCACTCTTCGGGAATGCTTAAATGCTTTCTGTTTTTTCTCAAGTTTCCAATAGTCAAAGCCTGGACATTATGCTTTGCAGCTATAGCGCACAATTCATCAAACTCTTCAAGGGTTTTATCATGCGGCATTTTTAGCGTAACTGGCGCATAATCAGTTACTTTATCTGTTTGAGTTAGCAATTTGTCTAAACGCTTAGGGTCTGTAAACGGCTCTCCGTGAAAAGTGTTAGGGCATGAAATGTTGATTTCAATTAGTCCTATTTTTCCTCTACACTTTTTTATTGAATACACATAATCTTTTATACCCTCTTCATCTGTGGCAGCTTCTTTGCTATTAGTCCGCGCAAGAGACCCAGCCACTATAAAGTTTTTCGTATTATCATAAATCTTTTCTAAATTATAAACTACTTTATCAACGCCCCAATTTGGAAGCCCCGCATAAATAAGTAATGCATTATAACTTGGTAAACGGTGATACCAAGGTTTAGGGTTTCCATCACTTTTTTTAGCAGTGATTGATCCAAATGATCCAAATGAAAAACCGGAGCCCTCAATGCAAAAGCCTATTTCAGCATTTTTATCTATTCCAGCAGCAAACCCTACAGGATTTTTAAACTCTAAACCCATCAGCTTTTGCGATAGATTTTGCTTTTCATATTTCATAGTGAATCGCAAAAGAAACATCATAAGCGGCACTTTTTGAGCCCAAGCAGCAAATGAAATCATCATTTCATGAGCCTTGTCTGGCTGCTTTGCAAATAAATAAGGTTTTACTATAAAACGATATCCATTACGAGTAAAAAATCGAAAAATAGTTCTCATCTAAAATCTAATTTCTATCTGTTTTATTTTTATCAGACATATTTTTTCCAGACACGGATTTTTTATCAACCGTATATTCTGGAGGCTGTGGATAAAAAATAGATGCTATAGAAAGAAAGCCTAATGACCAAAGCCCTAAAAAGACAAAATCTATTTCACTATATATTCTTGAATATATAAACTGCCATCCTATATTAGATAAATTATAAATAGGGATTATCTCCAAAACAGGGGCTGTGCCACCAGTGAATGCAGAAAGAGGAATAAACACTCCCGATAAAAACGCTATAAAAAGTACTATATAGCCCACTAATGAAAAAAACTTACGAGGAATTAAACTCGCACATATTCCAAAGCATGCAAAGACCAATGCACCGATAAAAGCAAAAAGCAGCAAAGCAATATACCGCAAAACAGACCAGATTAATCCTCCATAAATAAAACTCAAAATAAATAAAAGAATTGAAGATGCTAAAACCAGCAAACCATAAACTACTATATATGAAAGATTAAAAATGAAATACTTTTTATTATTTTTCAAAACAATATCAAAATGCTGCTTTTTGTCATTTGACATATTACGCGCTAAATAAAGATAGCTGTTTAAAAGAATAGAAAATACAATAGATGTGATTAAATAATACTGCGCAGCGTCAATTAGCTCAATAGGAAAAAACACTGTCACACATAAAAGCCCTGCAATATAAACTGCAAGCGGAGCCAAAAGGAAAAGAGCTAAATATGTAGGCTGTTGTGAAAGCCGCTTCAGATTTAGTTTCACATATTTAATTAGTAATTTCATTTATAACCCTTTCTTTCAAAGATTTTTGCTTTTTGAAATTTGCTGCTTTTTGATCAACTATTTCGCCATTATCTTTTAGTATCACAACTCTATTTATTAAAGAGTCTATTTCATCAAAATCTGAAGACACAATAGCCACTATCAAATTTTTATTTTTCTTTACAAACGCCTTTATATCATTCCAAAAAGCTGCTTTGTCAATTAAAGATTTTCCAGCAGTTGGATTATCAAAAACAATTAGTTTATATTTACTTGAACCATCATTTTCTTTTACTACAGCATCAAAATATGTAAGCGGCTCAAAATCTAAATCGTCTCTAAACGATTTTGGACTGATTCCCTTTGGCAGATTGCTATCTGAATCTATATAGAAAAAATCAGATTTTGGATTCAGATTTTCTGATACTGTAATAACGCCTTTATCTGTATACAAAACACCTGCAATCATTTTTGC
>JAITBJ010000079.1 GCA_031283665.1 Candidatus Opitulatrix cubana | reverse complement strand
GTGTAAGCAGACAAAAATTCAACATCTCTAATTATATTCAAAGTCTCTTCAAAATCCTCATCGGTTTCTGTAGGAAATCCTACTATTATGTCTGTAGTTATTTCAATATCTGGAATAGAGTTTTTGAGTTTTTCAATTATCTTTTTGTAGTGAGAAATTTTATATGACCGCTTCATATCACGGAGCACTTTGTTAGAACCGCTTTGGAGAGGCAGGTGAATTGACGGCATTATATTTGGATGAGCTTGCATAGCATCTATCACATTATCCTCAAAACTTGCAGGATGAGGGGACATATATCGAAGGCGTTTTAGCCCGTTAATTTTCGCTACATCTTGCAAAAGATTAGCAAATCTATAAGGCTTTCCATTTTCATCACGCAATTTTTTTCCATAAGAGTTTACATTTTGACCAAGAAGCGTGATTTCTTTATATCCGTTTTGGATTAGCGCTTGAATTTCTGAAATAATGTCAGCAGGGTCTCTATCCTGTTCGCGGCCTCTTAGCTGAGGCACTATGCAAAATGTGCAATTCTCATCACAGCCTGCAGAAATTGTGACATATGCAGAATAAGGATTTGCTATATGTGTAGGCAAGCTTGACGGAAAGACTTCTAAATGCTCTGCAATTTCTACTGCGTTTTTCTCATTATTTTCTACTCTTTTTATTAGATGCGGCAAGCTTTGCAAATTATTTGTGCCAAAAACTATGTCCACCCAAGGAGCTTTTTTGATAATGGTTTCTCTATCAAGCTGAGCTAAGCAGCCACCAACTGCTATAATCATTTTTTTTGATTTTAGTTTGCTCTTTTTGAGCATCCCTAAATTGCCATAGAGCCGGGTGGCTGCGTTTTGCCTCACAGCACAAGTGTTTATCACTACAATATCAGCGTTTACATCTTTAAAATCATTTAAACGCTCGGATGGTTTGAAATCTAAAGACTCTAACATACCTGCAATACGCTGGGAATCGTGCTCGTTCATCTGGCATCCGAGCGTTTTGATATAGTATGTTTTCACATATTACAGTTTATCACCAGAGTTAGATTACTTCTTTTTAGAAGCTACTTTTTGTGAAACTGCTGCATCTAAATTATCTGCATTTTGATTTGCATCTGCATCGGGAGAAAGAGATGCTCTGATTTTTTTCTCAATTTCAGATGCTAATTCAGGGTGCTCCTCTAAAAGCTTTCTAGCTTGCACTTTTCCCTGACCTAATTGAGAGCCGTTATATGTATACCATGTGCCGCTTTTTTCAATAATGCCTAAATCAGATGCTAAATCTATTATTGAGCTTTCGTTTGATATACCGTAGCCATAAATTATTTCAAATTCCACTCTTTGAAAAGGGGGTGCTACTTTATTTTTTACCACTTTCACAGCAGTTTTATTTCCAACTGTTTTTTCGCCTTCTTTGATAGCTCCTATTCTTCTTATATCTATTCTGATTGTTGAATAAAACTTTAGTGCTTTACCGCCTGTTGTGGTTTCAGGAGATCCAAACATCACACCTATTTTATCTCTTAGCTGATTTATAAATATAGCTGTGGTTCCTGAAAAGTTCAAAGCTGCTGTCATTTTGCGGAGTGCTTGACTCATAAGTCGAGCTTGCAAACCTATATGATTGTCTCCCATTTCGCCATCTATTTCAGCTTTAGGCGTTAGAGCAGCTACAGAGTCTATTATCACTAAATCTATAGAGTTGCTTCTGACAAGAGTGTCTGCAATTTCTAATGCTTGCTCACCGGTGTCAGGCTGCGAAACTAAAAGCTCGCTGCAATTTACGCCTAACCGCGCTGCATAATCTTTATCTAACGCATGCTCGGCATCTATAAATGCTGCTGTGCCGCCTGCTTTTTGACATTGAGCCACGCAATGCAGTGCAAGGGTAGTCTTTCCCGAAGATTCAGGACCGTATATTTCCACCACTCGTCCTTTTGGTATTCCACCAACACCTAGTGCTAAGTCTACTGCTATAGAACCTGTGGAAATAGTTTCTATATTACGAACTTGTCTGTCTCCTAATTTCATTAGTGACCCCTCACCAAACTGTTTATTAATATGATCTATTGCCGCCTTTAGTGATTCTTCTTTATTTGATGTTATACTATTTGACATTGTATTCTCCTTTTCTTAATTTGATATGTCCTAGATAGGATTGCATATTAAAATTAATAAGTCAAGTTTGAGGTTTAAATTGTTGAAAAGTGCTAATTGTTGAAAACATTATTTTAGAGTAAACTTTACACCAGAAATTGTCTCTAAAATGTTCAAGTTTTCAGAGGTTTTCAAATTATCTACTTCTGGATAAACCTTTATTTTACGGACCTTTTCAGCATTTATTGCATCTGCAAAAGTAGAAGCTAGATTATCATTTATCTCTACTAGGCGAGTACCAGGAATTGCTATTTTCCAACTAGAATCTGCAAAAATATGCTCAAATTTTCTTCCGTTTTCATATACGAAATTTGACACATTTTTGCTATATTCATCATTTTGTTTTGCAAAAGGAATTAGCAATGATGGTTTACGGCGTTTTTTCAAAATTATAATTATTAAAATAATTAGTAAAATAGCAATTCCTGTACCAATTATTGCCCATAGCGGTATTTCAAATACTTCGGATTCAATTTCAGGAGCTTGATAAAAAATATGTATAGAATCTGTTTTTGAAAGAGGAGATAAAGATGCTATACAGGTTCCTGTAGTTATATCGCTAGGAGATGTGTTAGGCGTTAAACTGCTTTTATCTAAAGCTGTATCACTAGATAGGCATATTTGAGCATCTGCTTGAGAAGCGCCCGCATTTATACCACCGAAAAGCTGTAAATCAGCATTTTGATCTAGATTTATTGCCACGCTTGCACCCTCTATAGACCATTTTTCTGATGTGTTTGCCACTAATTTTACAGACCCATCTATTACGATAACTCCTTTTGCAAAGATAGCTGTGTTTTTTGATTGTATATTATAATTTCCACCTGTAAATCGCAAATTGCCATTTGTGAGAATAGCTCCATTAGTTGCTGCACCTTGCTCTAGTGATATAGAGTTTATATTTAGATTATCATTTTGACCGCCAAGCAGCGTTAGATAATTAGTAGCTTTTGCATTTAGCTCTTTTAGAGAATTATTACCGTAAAATGCAAGATTTACTTGACCTGTTGGCATATATAAAATATCATTTGCGGCATTTAGACCTTGAATTGTGACTGTATTATTTGCGGTGTTTAAAAAAACTGCTCCTCCATCTTTTACATTACAAGTTGGTTTGCTTGCGTTTACAGTGCAAATTATATTTCCATCATTGTCAATAAGTTGAGTGGAGTTAGTGTCTATTTTTGAGGCGCTATCAGATCCATTATTATCGGTGCTATCTTCAGCATTTGCAAATCCAAATGATATAGCAAAAAATGCTGTTAATAGAGTAAATACTAATAAATATGGGGACAAAATATGTAGTTTTTTCATTTATTTAGTTTATCATTAATAGGTGGACACTAGTGCATTTACCCAATACTATGAAAAACTTTCTAATGCACTTAATTTAGTAAAAAACAAAGCTAATTTAGAGCAGTTAGAATCTGACATATCTGAATTAGAGAATCAAACCTTAGATAGTGATATATGGAATAATCCTGAAAATGCAACTAAAATTACTCAAAAACTGTCTAACAAAAAGCAGTTTTATAATTCAATAAATGATTTAGAAAATCAACTTCGTGATGTAGATGATTTATATAAATTAGCATCTGGTGAAAATGATAAAGATGTTTTGGAGCTTATAGAGAAGACACTAAAACAGTTAGAAGAAAAAATTGACAACTTAACAGTTTTAACTCTTTTATCTGGCGAATGGGATTCGTCTGATGCGATAATGCAATTTAGAGCTGGTGCTGGTGGAGTGGAAGCGTGTGATTGGGTGCAAATGTTGATGAGAATGTATGAAAGATATTGTGCAGCACATACATTCGGATGGAAAATAATTGACTTTCAAAAAGGTGACGAAGCAGGAGTGAAATCTGCTACGGTTGAAATAAAAGGCGAATATGCTTATGGATTTTTGAAGAGTGAAGCAGGCACTCATCGCCTAGTTAGACTTTCGCCATTTAATGCTCAAAATAAAAGGCAAACATCTTTTGCCGGAGTAGAAGTTATACCGCTGATAGAAAACTCTAATGTTGTGAAAATAGATGATAATGATTTGAAAATTGATGTTTACCGCTCATCAGGTCCAGGCGGCCAATCAGTTAACACCACTGATTCGGCTGTTAGAATCACACATATTCCGACTGGTATAGTTGTGTCTGTGCAGAATGAAAAATCACAATTGCAAAATAAAGTGCAAGCTCTAAAGATTTTAGAATCAAAATTGGTGGCATTGAAAATAGATGAAAATGAAAAGCAGAAAAAATCTCTTTCAACAGATGCTAAAGCTTCATGGGGGGATCAAATAAGATCCTACACTCTGCAGCCTTTTCAATTAGTAAAAGATACGAGAACGCTTTTTCAAGACACTGATGCAGCTAGTGTGTTAGATGGAAATATAGACTCTTTTATAAAGGCTTATCTGTCAGCAGATTTATAATTATTAGATAATTAGCGATTATAAGATATATATTTTTTCAAAGCTGCAATTGCTTTATATGTAATAGGCAAAAGTGCCACTTCTAAAAGACATTTATAAATATACCCAGTCAAAATATAATTTAAAAACTCATCCCCGGTTATAACACCGTAAAATGCAACTGTACAAAAAACGAGTGTGTCCGCTGCTTCACCAATTATAGTAGATCCTAATAAGCGGACCCATAAAAGTTTTTCACCTGTTTTAGATTTTATTTTCACAAGCACAAAAGCGTTTAGCATTTCGCCAATAAAATATGCTGAAAGGGATGCTAACACAATTCGCGGAACAAATCCTAATATAGACACAAATGCTTCTTGCCCCTCCCAATTTGGAGCTGCAGGCGTGATTTGGACTGCTAAAAAGCAAAACGACGCCAATGCTGCAAGACAGAACCCTAAAATAATACTTGTTTTTGCTTTTTTGAAACCGTATATTTCGGAGATTATATCGCATAAAATATAGGAAAACGGAAATAGATAAGCCCCTCCATCTAATACAAAAGGTCCTATACTTATTAGTTTAACTGCTGCAATGTTTGAGATAAGTAAAACGCCAACAAAAAGCGTACTTAAAACTAAATAACAGTTTACTTTTTTATTCACTTATTTTATTAGCTACTGTTTTATATAATTCGGCAATTTTTTGATGGTCATTTCCAAATGACAAAATTATATCTTCTAACTCTTTATTTCGCTTCTCTAGTTCCATAATTTTATCTCTTAAATATCTAGCTTCTACTTCAAACTCTGAACGAGCTACGAATGTATTTAGTATCATATCTTTTATTTTTCTTATCATTTACTTTATCTCCTTATATTATTTTACTTTATTATCTTAATTATTTAGTTATCTTAATTATTGCATATTTATATTTAGTGTTTTCAATTTCGCGAACACTTTTATAAAGTATTTCACCTGATAAATTGGCTTTGTTTATATCACAAGCAAACTCATTTAGAGAATAAACCCAATCAGATGGCACTTTTTCTGAATCTAGCTGTTTATCAGCAAAGCAATTATCAGTTTCATAATCAAAGGACACTAAACACGAATTTGACCTCTTTAACCATATTGAAAGAAAATAATATATATTCTCTCTAATATAATTATCTAGTGTGTTTAGTGTCCAGCCGATAATAAAATTAGAGGGTTTGCCAGTTTTATTAATCTGCTTTGATACCTCAAGTAAATTGCTTCTATTTGCCATATTTGCAAAAATAGCACTATTTTCAATTACACTATTTGCTTTATAGAGTGCTGTATAAGAAAAATCAACTCCTGAAACCTTATAAGCAGCTCCTCTCAATTTGCTCATTAGCTCACCGTTTCCGCAGCATATATCTATGATAGGCACATTTTCATCAAAAGTCTTTTGAATATATTTCAAAAACTCATTATTAGATTTATCAGTTGCATACTTATTTTTTGTAAACTCTAATGCATTATATTGCTCCCAATAATTATGATAAAATCCCATTGAGCGACCAAACCATGAATCATATTTGATCTTTACTGTATACGGTGTTTCAAAATGAAAAGAGTTATCAGGTGTTTCCCATTGAGGTCCATAAAGCCCTGTAAAATACTTATCTATATTTTTTGGACCGGGGAAATTTACACCCTCTAACATATATTGAGCTGTTGGAAAAATATCATCATATTCCATAGGGTGATACATATGAAACGGCTGACAATAGTTGCCATCTTTGAAAAATCCTAAAAATATGTCAATATAATAATCTGTTTGATTTAGCATTTGAAAAAAGTATATTTGCAAATGACTTCCTGAATGTCTAAAAACTGTATAACCTGCTTTTTTCAAATCAGATTCTAATTGTAAAGATTTTATATTCAACTTTGCAGGGGAATTATCGTCAAAAATCACAGCTATATCTGCATCATCATCATTTGGAAGCATTCTTCCCCCTCTTATAGCTCCTAAAAGGGTTCCAGATGTGATAATAGTTTGATACTTTTTACTTTCTAAAAATTTGACTAATTCAGAAGTAGATTTGATAATTTTTGATTTTGTGTCGCTAGATTTTGCTATAGATGTTTGGAAAAATCCCCATTTTGAAAAAAACATATTTCTGCCTAAAAGATCAGTAATTTCGTATTTTTCATTTTGATTATCAAATATAAACTTGCTTTCAAGACTAAACTGGTTTTCCTCATTTGTAAGTTTTGCATTAGCCCATCCATAAAAAGATGATACTAATTGACTTGGAAGCTGTACAGAATAATTTATCTCTTCAAATGCTGGACTGGGAGTGCAAATAGCATCTTTTATATTAAATGACCAAATAGGCGAATTATTTAGAAAAAGAATAAAACTATTAATTTGTAGAGATTCATCTAAGGAAAACTCTAATTTGTTTTCAACTAGTTTTAATCTTTTATTCATATATAAATGGTAGCATATTTTCTAAATTACATTATGATAAACTATATTTATGAATTACAGGACTCATCTGCTTGGGGCTTTAGGTAAAGAGAATATAGGTCAGGCGATTACTGTTACAGGCTGGATAGATCGCCGAAGAGATCACGGCGGTGTAGCGTTTATAGATTTGAGAGATAGATCTGGTATAGCTCAGTTAGTTATTCACGATGAAGAGTTAGCAAGAGCATTGCATCATGAATATATAATTGAAGCTACAGGGGAAGTGATTGAACGCCCTGATGGTCAAGAAAATGAAAACTTGACTACAGGAGATATAGAAATAGTAGCAAATGATGTGAAAATTATATCTCGCTCACAGCCTCTTCCTTTTCAAGTTTCCACAGCTATTGAAGATAAAGAGCCTGTAGGAGAAGAAACTCGCTTGAAATATAGATATTTAGATATAAGACGACCTAAAATAGCAAAAAGTTTGAAATTGAGAGCAAGAGTAAATGCTGTAGCGCGAAAGGTTTTAGATTCTAAAGAGTTTATAGAAGTAGAGACTCCTACTATGATTAGGTCTACTCCTGAGGGTGCTAGAGATTTTCTAATTCCTGCAAGATTGCGTCCTGGCTCTTGGTATGCACTTCCTCAGTCTCCCCAGCTTTATAAGCAGATGCTTATGGTTGGCGGATTAGAAAGATATTATCAAATTGCGCGATGTTATAGAGATGAGGATTTTCGTGCAGATAGACAGCCTGAGTTTACTCAGCTCGATATTGAAGCAAGTTTTGTCAATCAAGAAGATATTATAGGGCTCACTGAGGAGCTGCTAGTGGCTGTGTTTGCTGAAGCAGGAGAAAAAATACAAGTGCCGTTTCCAAGAATCACATACCGCGAGGCTATGGAAAAATATGGTTCAGATAAGCCTGATTTGAGAGTGGAGACCCAACTTATTGAAATGACTGAGTATTTTAAAGATACTCCTTTTAGGGTTTTTCAAGCATCTTATGTGGGCGCTATTGTTTTCAAAGATGGAGCATCTACTCCTCGTAGACAGTTTGATGCATGGCAAGAATGGGCAAGGTCAAGAGGAGCAAAAGGTCTTGCATATATCACAATTTCCAAAGAGGGGGAGCTTGCAGGCCCTGTAGCAAAAAATCTTTCAGAAAGTGAAAGAGCTGGTTTGCTAGAGGCTACAGGCGCTAAGGTAGGAGATGCACTATTTTTTGCTGCAGGTGATAGGAAAAAATCACAAGAGCTTTTAGGCTCTGCAAGAGTGGAAATTGCAAAGAGGCAGGGCTTATTAAAGAATAATGATTGGTCGCTTGTTTGGGTAGTAGATTTTCCACTTTTCAAATCTACAGATGATGACGATCCAGATGAGATAGCTGTAGGAGATTCTAAATGGACAGCAGTTCATCACGCATTTACTATGCCAAGCGCTGAATGGGTTGACAAGTTTGATAAAGATCCAGCTGGTGCTATGTCTGATTCCTATGATATAGTTTGCAACGGCAATGAAATTGGTGGTGGCTCTTTGAGAATATATAATCCCGAACTTCAAGAAAGAGTTTTTTCAGTTATGGGAATTAGTAAAGAGGAAGCAGATGAAAAGTTTGGTTATTTGCTAAACGCTTTCAAATTTGGTGCGCCTCCTCATGGCGGAATTGCATTAGGATGGGATAGAATTGTGGCGCTGCTTACAAATTCTCAATCTATAAGAGATGTGATAGCATTTCCAAAATCTGGTGGAGGATATGATCCTCTAACGCATGCGCCTGCTCCTATATCTAAACATCAAAGAAGAGAAACTGGTGTAGATTACAAACCTAAAACAGATCAAAAAAAGTAATCAAAAGTGGAAGACCTTTTTTCCGAAATAGATAATTCAAAAATCCAAAAAACTTTTCCTCTTGCCGCGCGTATGCGTCCTAAAAAAGTGTCAGATATTTTAGGGCAAGATAAAGTGCTATATCCTGGATCACCTCTTAGGCGATTAATAGATTCTAAAAGTGATGAGAATGCAAATTCAGTTATTTTATGGGGACCACCTGGATCAGGCAAAACCACTATTGCAAATCTAATTGCAAATGATAAAAATATACACTTTTCCCAGCTTTCTGCTGTCACATCAGGCGTGAATGATATTCGTGAAGTGGTGGAAAATGCAAGATCAAGACTTCTGACCTCTAGCAGAAAAACTATTTTATTTGTTGATGAAGTCCATCGCTTTTCAAAATCTCAGCAAGATGCACTTTTGCCAAGTGTGGAAAACTCAATTATCACTTTAATAGCAGCAACTACTGAAAATCCATCATTTTCAATTATCACACCACTTATTTCTCGCTCATTAGTTATTAGACTTGAAGCTATTTCTGAAAAAGATGTGAAAAAAGTAATAAACCGTGCTATTAGATCAAAAGACGGTTTAGATAGTAAAGTTTCAATAGATAAAAAAGCTCTTGATAATTTAGTAAGGCTATCAGCTGGAGATGCAAGAAGAGCTTTAAACTTCTTAGAAGCAGCTGCTAGTAATGTTAAAAATAGTAATTCTAATACTGCTAAAAATAATGTAATAGATAATAAACTGTTAGAGAAAATAGTTGATGAAAATATAATCTCTTATGATGCAGCCGGTGATGAACATTATGATGTGGCTAGTGCATTTATTAAATCTTTGAGAGGCTCTGATGTGGACGCTGCTCTGCATTATCTTGCAAGAATGATATCAGGAGGCGAGGACCCGCGCTTTATTGCTCGTCGTTTAATAATAGCCGCAGCTGAAGAGGTGGGTATGGCAGATCCTAATGCTTTGAGCATAGCTGTGGCTGCTGCACAAAGTGTGCAATTAATTGGCTTGCCAGAAGCAAGAATCCCTTTGGCGCAAGCTGTGATTTATATTGCAACAGCTCCTAAATCTAATTCCGCATATTTGGCTATAGATAAAGCTTTAGAAGATATACAAACAAAAAATATCGGCAAAGTTCCCCCGCATTTGAGAGACACGCACTATAAAGGTGCTAAAAGCTATGGACACGGATCAGGGTATATTTATGCACATGATAAGCCTTATGATATAGCTGCTCAACAGTATTTGCCTGACGCGCTTCTAGGTTCAATCTATTATAATCCAAAATCTAACGGGGAGGAAAAAGTAATTCAAAAACGAATTAAAAACATTAGAGACATTTTGAACTCTAAATGAGAAAAACTTCTCTTTTTGATGATATAATATAATTGTATTTTGTATTGCATTTAGCAACTGCATTTAGCAATTATATTTAGTTAAGGGAGAAAATATGGCACTAAACGCTAAATTAGAGGAAAAGATAAATAAATGGATTTCTCAAGATGTTTCAAAAGAGGACACTAAAGAACTAAAGGATTTACTGAAAAAGGCAAAATCGGGCGAAAGCCAAGCTTTAGAAACGCTGACTCTATCATTTGCGGGACCTGTGCAATTTGGTACAGCAGGTTTAAGAGGTGTTATGAAGCCTGGCGAATCTAATTTGAATAAATCTACTATTATAAGAGCTGCTGCAGGATTAGCTGACTTTTGCAATTCAAGAGTTCATAATGCAAAAATTGTAATAGGTTATGATGCTAGATATCATTCTAAAGAGTTTGCACATGATTCAGCTGCTATATTTACTGAAAAAGGTTTAGATGTTTATTTAATGGAGAATGCTCTGCCTACGCCAGTTCTTGCTTTTGCATGCAATTATTTAGATGCTGATGCAGCAGTGATGGTTACAGCATCTCATAATCCTAAAGAGTATAATGGGTATAAGGTTTACCTTGGCGGGAGAATAATTCCTGGATTAGGAAAAGGCGCTCAAATAGTAGAACCTTATGATAAAGAAATTGCAAAACTTATAGCACATCAGCCTGGTGCTAATAAAATCAAATTAGCTAAAAAGGGTTGGCTAAAGTTAGATAATAAAATTGTAGACCGTTATATTTTCTCAATTAGGCAACTAAATACTACACTTTTATTTAATGAAATCACGCCTGAGACTAAAGAGAGTATAAAAATTGTGACCACAGGTATGCACGGAGTAGGGGGGTGGGTGCAAATAGAAGCTCTAAAAAAAGAGGGCTATTATAATGTAGTGCAGGTAGAAGAGCAAGCTAAACCTGATCCTAGATTTCCAACAGTTCCATTTCCAAATCCTGAAGAAAAAGGCACTATGAATATAGCATTAGAATATGCTAGACGAGAAAAAGCTGATTTAGTTTTAGCCAATGATCCTGATGCAGACCGATTAGGTGTAGCACTTTGGGATCCTTATATTAAAGATTATCGAGTGCTTATGGGCGATGAAACTGCACAACTTTTTATGGAGTATTTTTCGCGAATTGCAGAACCGGGTCAAGCTTTTGGTTCATCGCTAGTGTCATCAAGATTTATGAACACATTTGCTAAAGCAAAAGGCATTCCATATATGCAAACTTTAACAGGCCATAAATGGTTATCTAGAGTTCCTAATGCTATTTTTGTTTATGAAGAGGCTATAGGGTTTAATTGCAATCCAAAACTTATTGCAGATAAAGATGGTCCTACTGCAGGGGCTGTGCTTGCTAACATTTGCGCTTATTTTAAGCAAAGAGGTAAAACGCTTTTTGATATTTTAGATATGCATGCAAAGACTTTTGGACTTTATAAACAGTCTCAAGTTTCTATTAGATTAGACACTCCTAAAAAGATTAAAGGTCTTGTAGAGCATATAAGACATAATATGCCAGATGAGATTGATAGTGCAAAAGTGGATTCATTTTTTGATGTGGAAGCTCATGATTTTGGAACACTTTCTACTAATGCTATAGTTATTTGTACAAAAGGCGATACTCGTATATTAGTTCGTCCATCTGGTACAGAGCCTAAAGTAAAGTTTTATATTGAAGTAATAATTCCGTGTGACCATCATGCTCCGCAGGATGAGCTTGCTGAAGTTAGAAAAACTGCTCGTGATAAATTAGCACGAATTGAAGCAGTTTTGAAAAAGTATGAAACTCTAAATATCAAGTAAATAGATACCGAACAAAAAGGAGATAAAATGAAAGTAGATGATATTTATAAATATATTGACCACACACTGCTAAAGCCGACAAGCACGTGGGATGAAATTAGAGAGGTTTGTAAACAAGCTGTAGACTATAAAACAGCATCAGCTTGTATACCGCCATATTATGTAAAACAGGCAAAAGTTGAGTTTCCTAGTCTAAACATTTGCACTGTAATAGGGTTTCCTCTTGGATACACTTATTCTAAAACTAAGGCTGATGAAGCAGACGAGGCATTATCTTATGGTGCTAGTGAAATAGATATGGTAGCTAATATATCTGAGATAAAAGCACATAATTGGGAAAGCGTTTTAGCAGATATAGTTGCTGTGAGAGAAGCCACTGTTGGGCATATTTTGAAAGTGATTATTGAAACTACTTATTTGGATGATGAAGAAAAAATTAAAATGTGTGAAATAGTAACTCAATCTGGTGCTGATTATATTAAAACTTCTACAGGTTTTGCTCCAGGAGGTGCTACATTTGAAGATATAGAGCTTTTTGCAAAGCATATAGGCCCTAATGTGAAAATGAAAGCAGCAGGTGGTGTGAAAACCAAAGACGATATTGAAAAGTTTATAAGCCTAGGAGTAAGCAGAATTGGGACATCAGGCGCTATTAAAATACTAGCAGGTGAGGAAACGACAGGCTATTAATTATGGGTGAACAACTAGGATTAGACACTAAACCAAAATCATTTCCGCCTGCAGAACCGCCTTCAAAACAGCAAAAAGTAGTGAAAGGCAAAAATGCTAAAAAGAAAAAGATAATAATTGCAAGTTCTATTGCAGGCGGTATAGTAGTTTTAGCGCTTGTTGCATGTGCATTAGTGGTTTGGCCAGGAGTTTTACGAAAGCAGCTTGGGCTTCCAGTAAATCCATCGCTTACCGCTATTACGCAACCAGATAAAACACCTTTGCAAAAAGCTTTGCCGTTATATGACGGTGGATATTCTTTAATGAAATTAGATCCTGGCTCCTCTATTTGGTATAATATGAACCTTACTCCTCAAGAGTCTTATACGCTAACATATAAAGATGGACCAGATGACTCATCTGCTATTGTGCTAATGATAGGGCAATGGACAAATGAAGCGGATGCAAAAACCACTGCACAGAGTCTAAAAACTGTATACACTAATTCACCTGCTGATCAAGGCGATGTTAGTGTTAATGGTGCATCTGTAGGCAATTGGGCTTTATATAGTTCAGAGGGCAATAATCCTGCTACAATTATCTGGACAAATAAAACGCTTGTAATACAGGCTACAGGAAATCAATCAGATTTGAAAAACTTTTACGAGGGCTTTTCATTTTAGCGGTATAGCGTCTTTTTTAGCATTTTATTTGCTATTTAGTGTGATAGTATTAATTATATGAATACACTAAATGTGGCATGGCTGTTAATTAGTATATGTTTAGCATTTTTGTCTATTTTTGCAACAATGTTATTTTATATTTCATCTCGTGAAGATTATAAACTCCATAAAATGATATCTTTGAGTTTAATTTCTATGGGTGTAACCTCAGTGGTCTGGGTATTGTGGGGTTGGTCTTTATCTAATGGTCCTACTGATATAGCAGGAATAATTTCTAATCCGTTTGAAGAGTTTTTACTAAACGGAAAAGTGTTTGCTAATGACACAATTTTCACATCTGTGCCAGCTTCTTTTCAAACTACAGGAGGTGTGCTAGGTATAACATTTCAAATGATTTTGCTTATGTTATCGGTCACAATAGTAGTATGCTGTTTAGGAAATAGACAAAAGTTTTCTTCATGGGTCTTTTTCTGTATTTTATGGATTACTCTTTGCTATTGCCCTATAACACATATTATAACTTCAGGGCTTTTATCTAATGATGGGGCTATTACACATTTGCTAGGTACACCATTTTATGATTTTGCAGGGGCCGGAAAAGTGCAGCTTACAGCATCATCAGCTGTAGCAGTTATTTTGATTTTACTTCGCCGAAAAGAGTTTGGCAAAGATGTGATAGATGATGCAAAAGAGCCTACACAAAAAGACCAATTATGTGCTTTAGTTTCTATTTTTGCACTTATTGCTGGATATTTTGGAATAAATATGGGTGCTACACTTAATGCAGATTCAAACGCTGGATACGGTTTAATTATTACTATTTTAATATCATTTTCTTCAATGATAGGCTGGGTAGGAATACAGCAATTTTTATTAAAACGTATTTCAATTTTTTCAATAGCCCACGGTATTTTATGCGGATTAGTTTTATCAACAGCGTGTGCTGGAGTAGTAAGCCCCGCACAAGCTTTAATTGTAGGACTTTTGAACGGAATAGTATGCAATTATATTGTTAGAATAGTTAGACGAAAGCTCTCTCATACAGTAGGCTGGGATGTGGTTGGTATACATTTTTCGTCTTCTATTATTGGTTTGCTCGCTGCAGGTCTTTTGCAGCCTGAAAGAGGTTTACTTGTAGGGGGTGGAGTAAATCAGATATTGGCTCAAATAGTAGGTATAGCATTTATAGTGATTTTTGCATGCGTGGTTTCAGCGTTTTTGAGTTTATTTGTAGATTCAGTTTTAGGGTGGCAAGAAAGACTAGCACATCGTGAAAATAGAAACTAGAATACAAAAAAGAAAAAAGTATTTTTCTCTAAAAACTATTATAATTTCTGCGACAGTAGTTTTATGTGCTATTTTTATTTTTTCACCGCTACAGATATATTTTAAAAATCAGGTGGAACTCAATAATTTGCAAGCTCAAATAGCAGCGAGCGAGCAAACAAAAACTGCTTTAGGTGAGCAGCTTGAGCGCTGGAATGATAAAAATTATGTGATTGCTAAAGCTAGAGAAAGGCTAGGATTTGTTTTTCCTGGTGAAGTGCAAGTTAGCGTAATAGATGATAGTGCAAAAGACAGCTCAAAACAAAAAGAAGAGAAAAAACAAATTGCAAATAATGATCCTTGGTATACCCAAATTGGCAATTCATTTGTATTGACGCAATCGCTTCCGTAATGGTTTATCTAAATGCAAAATAAATCTGCATCTGATAAAGATTTACTAATTATTGAACGTTCTTTAGGTAGACCGCCAAGAGCGCTAATAGATATAGC
>JAITBJ010000071.1 GCA_031283665.1 Candidatus Opitulatrix cubana | reverse complement strand
ATGCCGCATATAAAGTAATAGATGGAAAAGGTGCTACAAATTATGCTATAGCACTTTCCACCACTGAAATAGTAGAAGCAATTGTGAAAGATGAAAACAGAATTATGCCCGTTTCTACTAGGCTTCAAAACTATCTTGGAATCAGCGATGTATGTCTTTCAGTGCCATCTGTTTTAGGAGCAGCTGGCGTGGACACGAGAATAAATATACCGTTTTCTCTAGAAGAGAAAAAGCAGTTAGTTCACAGTGCAGATGTTTTGAAAAAAGCTTTTGCGTCTATTTAGCAGTTTAGAGTTCAGAATTTTAGAGTTTTAATTATAACATTATTATTATAATTATGCGTAGATGATTTGATTTAATTTTTTACCTGTTAGACTAAAAATAGTAGAAGTTATGCTGATTTATATTAGCACAAGTTCCACTACGGAAAGAACAGAATTAAATAAGAGAATAGAATAGAATTGTGTAGTTCACCTTTTTATTTCATAATTACTATTAACAATTCATCTTTGTATAGAACTAACAATTCTAAACTATCTCTTAATTATTCTGAGGGGGTGGTTGGTAAGGCTGAGCATGCAACCGCCCCCTACGAAACATTTCTTTCAAAAGCATTTGCTTTTGAGGAATTAACTCTTTCCGCTCTACGAAGCTTGCAGTTTACTATTTTTGTATTTTAGATACAGTTTCGCAAGAGAAGAGCCTTCAGTTTTACTTCAATATTTTTAGGGTAAGAGGTGTGGGCTTGACCTTCCCCACTTTGTCTTCTCTTGCGAAACGCTCTTTATTTAGATTTCATTTTGAATATAAGTTGTAAACTTGTAAAAAAACACTGAAAAATAGTAAATAAGTGTAAACTTTTAAAATGAGGAAAGAATCTAAGAATAGTGCATCATATAAATCAACAGCAAAATCAGGCACCCAAAAGCCTCAGAGCAAAAAATCAAAAATAAAACCTAAAAAAGAAATAGATGACTTTTTACTTACAAAAAATCTTAATGAGTTAATAATTGTTTATAATGAATTTGTTATTAGACTAAATCCTAATGCAAAATTTATCGGCGAACATGCTGTAAAGTTGCTCTTGGAATGTACGGCTAATTGCGAATATGCAAATTCATATTTTTTATCTGATATGAAATTTGATACAGACGCTTTACGGGATAGTAGAATCGTTGCAATACATAAGGCTATTTCGCAATTAAATTTGTTTGGCACACTTAATGCACTTTTATATAAAAATGGAGTCTTTAATAGTAGTCAGCCTCTTTTCAAAAGAATTTCAAAATTATTTATAGACTCTAAAAAGATGCTTTTTGGTTGGTCGCAATATAGAACAAAGTAAAATATATACAAGGACGAAATAGCCATTTTATGAAATTTATAAATGGTAATTTAGATGATTTTTTGAACTACGAAAACATTTTGCAATCTTATGAAAATGTAAAAAAGGGAAAATCGAAACATGAAAAAGTAAGGCGTTTTGAATCTCATAAACGTAAAAATATTTTATCTATTTTGAAAAGACTAAAAAACAATGATTTCAAAATGATGCCCCTTATTGAAAGGCAGGTCTTTATTCCTAAATTAAGGGTTATAAAAGCTCCTCAATTTGAAGACAGAATAATTCAAGATTTTTTCTGTAGAAATTTTTTATGTGGGCCAATCGAAAAGCGATTAATTTATGATAATGCTGCTTGCCGAAAGAATAAAGGAACGCATTTTGCAGTAAACAGAGTCAGAAATTTTATGCATCAAATTTACGAAAAAGAAGGACTAGATTGTTGGATTTTAAAATGTGATATTAGAAAATATTTTTATTCAATTAACTGTGAAAAATTAAAATCTATGATTTTGTCACAAATAGAAGATGGTAGAATAAAGCAGTTTTGCGAACAGGCTATAGACTGCGGAAAGGATAAACACGGTTTAGGATTAGCTGTGGGAAATCAAACATCTCAATGGTTTGCAATTTATTATTTAGATCCGTTAGACAGATTTATTAAACAAAATTTAAAGATAAAATATTATTCAAGATATATGGATGATTTTATTTTAGTTCACAAATCTAAAAGGCATTTACAGTATTGCGCTGATGAAATTAAAAACTTTTTAAAATCCTATTCTTTGCAGCTAAATGAAAAAACGGGATTGTTTTCCCTGAAGCATGGTGTAGATTATTTAGGTTTTCGTATACGCATGAATGAGGATGGAAAAATAATTATGAAAATGAGAAAGGACTCTGTAAGGAAAGTTAAAAATAAAATCAAACAGAAAAATAAAGAAATTAATCAGCTTATTGCCGCTGGCAAAATTGAAAAGGCCGCTAAAGTGAGAGATTCCCAATTAGAACTTCTTACAGGATGGGTGGCGCATGCAAAACATGGTAATACTTATAATTTAGTGGAAACAGTTTTGGATTTGGCAAAAGTCACTCCAAAAGAAATTGAAACTGGCAAACTCTTTCATAGAACGCGTAATCCGTTTGAATAATAGAAAAAAATCAGTAAAAGAATTTGCGTCCTAACGTCAACTATTTAATCTTTAAAAGAAATCTAATTGACGCTAGGCAAGGTTTAGAAAAATGAAAACATTTTGCTAAACTGTCACAAATTTATATTTATCACAATTAAAAAGTTTAACTGCAATGAGATAAAACTCGTGTCTTGAATCTTGAATTATATTTTAGATGATAAAGCTATCCTTGCTTTGCAGATCTTTAATCTACTTTTTTTGTGGCACTTGTGCTTTTATAGCACTTGTGCTGACCTTAGCAGTTTCACCTCAAAACTTGATTTAATTTCAAATTCTATTTAAAGTCTATACTGTATAATATATATATACTGAATAAAAGGTGTGTTTCATGAAATTTATAGATGGTAATTTAGATGATTTTTTGACTTATGAGAACATTTTGAAATCTTATCTGAATGTGAAAAAAGGAAAATCTAAAAATGAAGAAGTGAAAGTTTTTGAGACTAATAAAGATAAAAATATAAAACGGATTATGGAGCGCTTAAAAAGTAGCCATTTTGAAATGTTGCCATTTATTGAATTTAAAGTTTATGAACCAAAAGTAAGAATTATAAAAGCGCCCCAATTTGAGGATAGAGTGATTCAAGATTTTTTCTGTAAAAATTTTTTGCGTGAGCCAATTGGTAAACGGTTGATTTATGATAATGCTGCGTGCCGTCCTAAAAAGGGAACTCACTTTGCTATAAAACGAGTTAGAAGTTTTATGCACGAAATTTACGAAAAAGAGGGTATTGATTGTTGGATTTTAAAATGTGATATAAATAAATATTTTTATTCAATTGACTGTGAGAAATTAAAATCTATGATTTTGCCATATGTGAAAGATAAAAGAGTTGAGCAGTTTTTAAGAATAATTATAGATGCAGGTAAAGATGAATTTGGACTGGGTTTGCCACTTGGAAATCAAACTTCACAATGGTTTGCAGTTTACTATTTAGACCCTTTAGATAGGTTTATCAAAGAAGTTTTGAAAATAAAATATTATTCAAGATATATGGATGATTTTATTCTGATTCATAAAAATAAAAAGCATTTGCAGTATTGCGCTAAACAAATTGAAAATTTTTTAAAGGATTATTCTTTACAATTAAACGAAAAAACAGCTTTATTTCCTTTGAGGCACGGTGTTGATTATTTGGGATTTCATACATATATAAATGCAAATGGAAAAATTATTATGAAAATCAGAAAGAACTCAATAAAAAATATAAAACGAAAAATGAGGCGCAAAAATAAGGTTATTGAGGAACTTCTTGAATTAGGTCATATTGAAGAAGCTGTTGAAATTAGAGATTCGCAACTGCGTTCTTTAACCGCATGGGTGGGGCACGCAAAACATGGAAACACATATAATTTAGTTGAGTCAATGTTAGATTTAGGGGAAATTACTCAAAAGGAAATAGAGAATAGCAAACTCTTTCACAGAAGACAAAATTTAGATAATAGCGAAAAATAATTGCGTCCTGATGCTAAGTTCATTTTGAATATTAATTAACATCAGGCAGGATTTAGAGAAAAGAGTAGTTTCCACTAAACTGTCACAAATTTTTTGTTTATTACAATTAAATATACTTAATCACAATGAGATAAACCTCGTATCTTAAATCCTAATCATCATTTCAGATAATAATCTCCAAGATGCCCGCAGGACGAAAACCGTTCGAATTGTTAACGTTGTTGTTGTTCCAATTGCCAGATGATGCATTCACATTCATCGCGTTGTCGGTGTTGTTGTTGTTAGGGGAGCGCAACCAGTAGTTCGTTGGAGATGACGTCCTTTTTTCAGTTTTACCTCAAAACTTAAATTTTACCTTTTTATTCATAATTTAGTTCTGTTACTAGTTTATACTGTTTATGCAATCATCCTGAATTCAAATGTGTGTTTTCAGCGAAGTGTTTACCGTTCTCCAAGTTTAAACAGCTGCATTTAACCTAAATCACATCTTCTGTATACTGTATAGCAGTTTAAGATTCTCGTCACATCGATATAGCGATTATGAAACGGCACATATTGAATAGTGGTAGATATTGAAAACGGCGCATCTACGATGCCAACTTTGAAAAAACAAGCTCTTTTAAAGAGTTTAGCCATTTTTAGTCAAGGTTTTGCAGCGCGACTTGTTCGCGCTGGAAAAGAAGGAGTTTATCTAAAAAACATAACTCCTCGCAAATTGTAACATTTTCTAAAAAGACTCCCGCAGGACGAAAACCGTACGAAGTATCAACGTAGTAGTAGCCCCACTGCCCTACGGAAATTCGTATATGCTGCGCGTTGCCATTAGCGTCTACATTAGGGGAGCGCAACCAGTAGTCAGCCGGAGAGGTTGTTGTAGTAATTGCACCTGTCATCTCTCGTGCTGTTGTACCCTTAGAAAAAAAGTATCCATCTGACATTTGTGCCGAGCCGTTCCAACCATAATACACATCAGCACTTGACAAAGGATATAATTTATACGAGTTGATTGATGTCTGAACTCCATAACTTCCTGTGCACCCACTAGAACTTGAACTGCACACGCCGAATGCAATGAGGCGTGATTAAAATATTTAAACTCTCCAAAGCGAAATGTTTACGTAAGAATCTGTCCGACTCGATAGAGGGGGACAGATTCAAGATTCAAGACTCCCGCAAACCGAGTTCCAAATGTAGTGTCAGCGTCCGTACCCCCGATAGTACCGTCGTTTGTAGTGATCTGAGCACCCTTATAGTTGTATGAATCA
>JAITBJ010000084.1 GCA_031283665.1 Candidatus Opitulatrix cubana | reverse complement strand
ATGCCTCTGCGAGAGTTTAAATCTCCTATCACATCACCCATATATTCTTCAGGAGTTCTCACTTCCACGCTCATAATTGGCTCTAAAAGAGTCACATCTGCTTGACGAGCAGCATCTCTCAAAACCTGAGCACCTGCTATTTTGAATGCAAGCTCTGATGAGTCCACATCGTGGGTTTGACCATCTGTGAGAGTAGCTTTTAGGCCGACCAACGGGAAACCAGCAAGCACACCATTTTCCATTGCTTCCTGAATGCCAGTATCAACGGATGGAATATATTCTCTTGGAATACGACCGCCTGTGATTTTATTTTCAAACTCATAAAGCTGCTCTGAATCCAAGTCTATCGGTTCAATAGACACAAGCACTTTAGCAAACTGACCAGCACCGCCGGACTGCTTTTTATGTGTATATTCCACATTTGCAACTGCTTTTTTAATAGTTTCTCTGTATGCCACTTGCGGATTGCCCACATTAGCTTCTACTTTAAATTCACGCTTCATTCTCTCTACAAGAATATCTAAATGAAGTTCACCCATACCGCCTATCACAGTCTGACCTGATTCTTCATCATGACGAACGCGAAATGTAGGGTCTTCCTCTGCAAGTTTTTGAATCGCAATAGAAAGCTTTTCTTGATCTGATTTAGTTTTAGGCTCAATAGCCACATCTATTACAGGCTCAGGAAATGTCATAGATTCTAAAATAATTTCTGCATCAGGAGCGCATAAAGTGTCGCCTGTGGTCACATCTTTCAAACCAACAAACGCGTAAATATGACCAGCAATAGCCTCGTCTATTTGATTTTCCTTATTTGAATGCATTTGAAAAATCTTGCCAATTCTCTCTTTTTTGCGTTTAGTAGAATTAGCTACAGTATCACCCTGTGAGACCTTCCCAGAATAAACTCTTATATATGTGAGCTTTCCATAAAACGGATGCGCTGCCACTTTGAACGCTAGCGCTGCAAAAGGCTCTTTCACATCAGATTTTCTGCTTATCATTTTCTCTTGATCTGCCGCATCATGACCCTCTACAGCAGGCACATCTAAAGGAGACGGCAGAAAATCTAACACAGCATCAAGCATTGGCTGGATTCCCTTATCTTTTGCAGCAGAACCGCAAAGCACAGGATATGCTTCAGAGTTTACTGTAAGAGAGCGAACAGCAGATTTGATTTCATCTTTAGTCAGCTCTTCACCGCCAAGATATTTTTCTAAAAGCTCTTCACTGGTTTCAGCGCATGCCTCTAAAAGCTCTGCTCTATATTCATCTGCTTTTTGCTTCAAATCATCAGGAATGTCTACAGTTTCAAACTTTGCACCGTGATCAGATGAATCTTTCCAAACATAAGCTTTTTGCTCTATAAGATCAACCACACCCTCAAAAGTGTTTTCACTTCCGATAGGCAGCTGCAAAACTATAGGCTTTGCTTTTAGACGGTCTTTAATTGTTTGCACGGAAAAATAAAAATCAGCACCGAGTTTGTCCATTTTGTTTACAAAGCAGATTCTTGGCACATTATATTTGTCAGCTTGTCTCCAAACTGTTTCACTTTGCGGCTCTACACCCTCTTTGCCGTCAAAGACCGCCACAGCGCCATCAAGAACTCTCAAAGAGCGCTCAACTTCTACAGTGAAATCAACGTGACCAGGTGTGTCAATAATGTTGATTTGCTTATCTTTCCAGTAGCATGTGGTAGCAGCAGAAGTGATAGTGATTCCTCTTTCTTTTTCTTGGTCCATCCAGTCCATAGTGGATTCACCATCATGAGTTTCGCCGATTTTGTAGTTTACGCCTGTGTAATAAAGTATTCTTTCTGTAGTCGTAGTTTTGCCAGCGTCAATATGCGCCATAATTCCTATATTACGAACATTTTTCAGATTGCTCTCAACTTCGAGTGCCATTTGTCTCCTTCAATTATTTATTTTGATAACATTATGTATTTACAATAATAGTTTAGCACAGTATAGCAATATATATAATTGAGAGCTTATATTAGAAATTGATCAAAGTTTTCCCGGTTTATGATTTTCATATTTAATGGAAGATATTTTTCTATAAAATACTTTGGTATCTTAGGAAATCTTTCTGGGCTCCATTTAATTTCATAAGCATTTGTTTTTCCATTTACAAGTTCTACTAAATCAACTTCTTGCTGCTTTACGCTTCTCCAATAATAATAACTTCTTAAATCTCTCTTTTTTATCATTTCACAGATAATGAAGTTTTCAAAAAGTTTCCCTTCATCATCTCTATTTTCTAATTTATCAAATTTGTCAATAACAGCATTTCTGATCCCTAAGTCATAAAAATATATTTTTCTTTGAGCTTTGATTTCGTTACGCAGATTTCTGCTAAAAGTATTCAGTCTAAAAATTATAAATGCTTGCTCTAATAGATTAATATATTTTTCTACTGTTATTTTATCAAGTTCAATCAACGAAGCTATTTCTGTGTAATTCACAGTAGACCCTATTTGATACGCTAAAGCTTTTAGTAAGTCTTCAATTTTAGTAGATTTTCGGATATTCCCCCATTTTAAAACATCTTTATAAAGTATAGAGTTTGCCAATGAAGATAAATTATCTCGTGCGCTACTTTCACTACTTGTTACTACTTTAGGATAGTAGCCATATATTAAACGCTTTTCAAGTAAGGATTTTTCTTTTTCTAAACCGTGATATTCGCACATTTCTGAAAATGTGACAGGCTGCATTTGAAACTCCCACTTTCTCCCTGTCATAGGTTCATTTACTATATTTGCTAAATCAAAACTGCTTGAGCCTGTTGCAATTATTTGCAGTTTGGTTCTTTTATATTTATCGTGAAGCACTTTTAATTCTCTACCGATATCCTCCATTTGTTGTGCCTCATCAATCACTAAATAATTAGTGTTCTCATCAAGATAATCTTCGGGATATTCTAAAAGAACTCTAAACTTTTCAGCATCTTTTGTGTCATCAAGATTATACCATAAAACATTATCTTTGTTTTTCATAAGATTTTCTAAAAGAGTAGTTTTGCCAGTCTGCCTTGCACCGAATAAGATAATAGCATTTTCGGTGCCTAAGAACTTACGGATTTTGCCTTCTAATTCTCGCTTTATCATATTTTTAGTATATCACGAAATCACTTAAATTGCCGGAAATCACCGAAATTGCCGGAAATCACCGAAATTGCCGGAAATCACTTAAATTGCCGGAAATCACCATAAGTTCCGATTTTCCCCGTAGGTGCCGGTTTTCCCCGTAAGTTCCGAAAATCACTTAATTTGCCAATTTTCCATAAAATGCTCTATATCTGGTATAATTATTTTATGAAAAAAAGAATCACTTCAATAGACGGAGTAAGAGGCATCGCTTGCTTTATGGTAATGTTTTACCATACTAATAAAAACACTATTTATAATACATCAGATTTATGGACCCCATCCACAAGCGATGCCCATCAGACATGGCTTGCTTTCACTAACTTTTTTTTCGGCGCTCATACTGGATCACAGGCTGTAACTATTTTTCTTGCTATTAGCGGGTTTGTGGCAGCATGGGGGATGCTTGGTAAAGCAAATTACAATTGGGTATCTTACACAATTAAGCGGTTAGGAAGATTGCTTTTGCCCTGCTATGCAGTATTAGCTATTTTAGTGATTACAGGCACAGCCACTAACGCTATATGGGGAGTCAATTTGCATGATGACTGGACTCGCCAAGGCATATTTAGTGGATATTATTGGGGGCAGCTATTTGGATCATTTGATTTCATATTCGGCACACCTACTGCTTTATATCCGCCAATGTGGACTATCAAATGGATACTTTATTTTTCTCTTATGCTTCCCGCAGTTTTTGTGCTTATGATAAAAGCAGAAAAGTTCTTTTCTAATAATCTAATTGCAGTCTGGGCGGGAAGCTCACTTCTTTCTATTATAGGGTTTTACTGCTCTGACCCTCAAGGCGATTTAAACAGTTTGAAATTTTTGCCACCATTTATAATCGGTGTCAATTTAGCAATGTTTTACTTTAAACATCCAAATACAGAAGATGGGCGAAAAAATCTGAAAATCAAAAACAATTTTATACTTGGAGCTATGCTTATAGCAGGATTAGCAATTATTAAGATACCTGATTATTTTTTCGCATTTACCGGGTACACAGGTCAAAACTATATGGGCCTTTGGACTGTGGCGAGCTTGCCAATTCTTTACGCGATTTTATATTTTGATCCAGCTATTTGGTTTTTATCTACACGACCTTTGCAGTGGCTTGGAAAAATTAGCTTTTCCTTATTTATCACTCACTGGGCGTTAGTTGGCAATTCCAATTTAGAAGCAATTGTAGCTAATGCATCTAACCCAATAATGCCATTTTCACCGTGGTTAGTAATGGCAGTGTGTATAGCACTTGCTTGGGGATTTTGGAAATGGGCTGAAATGCCATTAGGCAGATTTGCAAATTATTTAGGGCAAACGAGTGAAAAATTAGTAGATAACTATTTTTCTCAGAATAAATTAGCCCAGAATAAATCAGAATAAAAAAGCTAATTTTTGCGCTTTTTGAGTTTTTCAATTTCATTTATATAATCATCTAAACTTTTGAAACCCTTATAAACGCTTGCATATCTCAAATACGCTATCACATCAAACTTTCGCAAAGGCTCTAAAACAGCATGACCTATATCATACGAATCTATTTGCGAGAGCCCTAATGAACGCACTTTCTCTTCCACAGCATCCACAATCTTTTTCAGATCAGATTCTGTTATAGGTCTCCCTTGCGCGGATTTAACTACGCCATCCATTATTTTTTGTCTGTCAAAAGCTTCTAAAGTGCCATCTCTTTTAACCACGCACAACTGAATAGTCTCATTTGTGGAAAAGCGCCTTTCGCAGTTTTCGCAGAGGCGCCGGCGTCTTATAGAATAGCCATCTTCACTAATTCTAGAATCTACTACTCTTGATTCAGTGGCATTACAATAGGGGCAGTGCATAATTTAATTATATAGCATTAATTTTATACTTAAGCCATGCTTGCTAGGAAAAGATGTCCAGCTGCCGCTTGCTTTCATGCTATGTTTTATTGGATTATTCAAATCAAAAAAGCATTTCTTGATTTGATTTTTCCTCTATATTTTTATGTATATCTTTTAGAGCAGCTTCTGGCATAGAGCCAACTT
>JAITBJ010000024.1 GCA_031283665.1 Candidatus Opitulatrix cubana | reverse complement strand
CCAAAAAGCTCATGAAATAAGTACAAAATCCAACCAATTAAGATTTCAATTGGCTGTAATATATTCCACAAGTTCATAGTTAAATGCTATACTAGTTTTTCGTCTTTTCTAAATTGCATCCCAAAAAGATTAACTTTTTCTGGCACATAATCAAATCCGCCCTTTGAAACAGGATTGCATTTAAGCAGTCTAAACGCGGCCAAAATAATCCCTATCACGGCGCCATATCCCAAAATTGCTTGCTTTGCATATTCTGAACAACTTGGAAAGTATTTGCATTTATCAGGTCTTGGTCCAGAAATGCTTTTCTGATAAAGCTCAATTAATCTAATCATTTTTCACAGTTTCTATCTATTTTTTCAAAAACTTCCAAAATCTGAGTTTGTAAATCAAGAAAGTTTATATCTTTTGCACTTAATCTTGGTATAAAAATCATTGACACCCCTTTTGGAAAAAGTTCTTTATTTTCTTTCAAAACCCCGTTCAAGGCTTCTTTCATTCGGCGTTTTATTTTATTTCTGTCAACCGCTTTTTTAGAAACTTTTTTAGAAACTATAAATCCCACAGCTTCTGAAGTTCTATTATTTAAACTACTGTTTGAAACTCCGCTTTCTGAAACACTACTTTTATTATAAACCGCTAATAAATCGTGGGTTTTTACTTGCTTGCTAGATTTTGCCTGTTTTCCGGAAGAAAAAACTGCATCAAACTCTTTTTGTTTTTTAAGAGTTTTTATCACTGTTTATTATGCAGTTATTTGGTTTCTGCTTTTCGCGCGACGTCTTGCAATAAGATTTCTTCCAGATTTTGTGAGCATTCTATGTCTAAACCCATGTTTTTTTGCTCTTTTGCGATTATTTGGTTGAAATGTTCTTTTTGTCATAGTTCCAGTTTACCTTAATTTTTCTGTAATTTAATTTTTAAAACTAAATCATTAATGATAGTTTTAAATTATCAAATGTTGAAATCGAAACTCAAAATTGTTGAAAACTGAAAGGAAAAATGGACGCTGAAGAACTATGGCGAAAAGCTGTTGATAAATTGTTGAAAACCCAACAATTGCCCCTTGTTTTCAGTGAACTTCTTGAAAAAATAAAACCAAAATCCTTTGAAAATGATTATTTATCGCTAGAAACTCAAGATTTAGAAGTAAAACAAAAAATCGAAATAAATATATCACATTTGCTGTCTGTTGCATTCGAAGGCATTTTAGAACGCCCAATAGCTTTCTCAATAAATTTAAAAACTACAGTTCCGGATGTTGAACTACCAAAAGAGCCAGAAAAAGACTATTCTCAAAAAGTTTATACTACCTTTGAAATAGAAGATAACCAGTTTGAAACAGTCGATAATAGTAAAGTCGATAACAGTGAAAACTATGATAGTGAAAATAAAGAACTTCCTACTATTTCTAACGTTTTAGAGCACCATATTTCAGAAAAAACTGATGAACATATAGAAACTGCAGAAGAATTATTTGAAGAAATTCGTTTTAGAAATAAAACCGCTGGTGAAAGCAAAAATGATGAAGTAAAATCATTTATGAATAATTTGCAAAACGACAACTCTAAACTTATTCCGTCCATGACATTTGAAAACTTTATAACAGGCGGTGCAAACTCTTTTGCAGCATCAGCGTGTTTAGCGGTTTGCGAAAAACCCGGTTTTAATTATAATCCTGTTTTAATTCATGGAAACTCTGGTATGGGAAAAACTCATCTTCTTCATGCTATAGGCAATAAAATTCGTTCAGTTTTCAACAGTAGAATACTATATTGCACTGCTGATGAGTTTATTTCTGATTACACAGGTGCTATTCGTGATGGAAATATGCACAAGTTCAAAAACAAATATGCTGGTTTAGATGTGCTGCTTATTGACGATGTTCAATTTTTTGCAAACAAAAGCGGTTCACAAGAGCAATTTATTTATGTTTTCAATCAGTTAGTTGATTCTGGAAAGCAAGTAGCTATGTCAAGTGATGTGCCACCGGATGAACTTGAAAACATTCCTGATAGATTAAGAACTCGTATGAAAAACACTGTTGTGGGGTTAGGAGCTGCTTCCCCAGAATTGAAAATAGCAATTCTACAAAATCACGCTACTGAAGTTGGGCAGCCTGTGCCGCTGGAAGTGATGGAAATTATATCGTCTCACAGTGGCGAATCTATTCGCGAGCTTCTTGGACTTTTTAGAACAGTAATAAACTATCTTATTTTTGCTGGAAAAGATTTAACTAAAGCTAATGCTTTAGAGTTTTTATCAAATGGATCAAAAGAAAAAATAATAAACAGAAAAAAATCATCTGCACCAGAAACAATTGTAAAAAACATTTGTGAGTTTTTCAATTGCTCATATGAGCAAGTAGTTGGAGCCACAAGGCAAAGGAGTGTAGTGTTTGCACGAAATATGGCAGCGTTTATTTTGCGAAAAATTACACATTTATCTTTATCAGAAATTGGCGATAATTTAGGTGGAAGAGATCATAGCACAATTCTAAATTGCTGCAATAGAGCAGAAGAAATAATTAAAAAAGATGAAACTGTTTTTAAGCAAATTAGCATTTTTCTAAATATAAATGAGGGTCAACAACTTGAATAAAAGCTGTTGAAAAGCCGTGAGTTAAAAAGTGAATATTACAAAGGTTTTGGAAGTCAAAAAAGTTTCAACAACTTATTAAACTTTTATAATCTAATTAGTTTATAATGTAAACTAGGGTTATCAACACTTTCAACAGCCTTTAATTAATTAACTTAATTAAATATAGAAAGGAGAAATTATGTTGACTGTCGAAAAAGCAGTTTTATTAGATAGTTTAACTTGGCTTATTCGTGCTGTGCCAGTTCGGCCAAACATTCAAGCTTTAGAGGGTATCAAAATTGAAATCAAAAGTGATAACACTATTACTTTAAGTGCTTATAATAATGAACTATATATGGAAAACACAATTCCTGCTACTACAAAATCAGAAGAAACAATTATTATTCCTGGTAAATTGTTTTTTGAAATGATTAAATCTACACCATCTTCAAAAATAGAAATCAAAAAAGATGAGAAATTAAATAAGTTTGTAATTTTAGGTGATAAAACACGTTTTACTATAAACTCAATTTTGCCTGAAGAATATCCTGCTGTATTAGAAAAAGGTGAAAAACAAGGAAAAGTAGATTCAGAAAACCTATTTGCAGCAATTAGCAAAACCTATAATGCATCTAATCATGACGAATCTGTTCCAGTTTTAGCAAGTGTGAAAATGTCATTTATAGATAACACTATTCAATATGATTCTACAGATAGATTTCGTTTAGCGAAAGCTGTAGGCTCTTGGAAAAATGAAAACAATTTGAAAAGTGATATATTAGTTGGCTCTCGTGGAATAAATGAACTTTCAAAAGCATTTCGTGAAAAAGGAGAATTAGATATTTTCTTGAAAAAAGGAAATAATGATAAATATACTACTGTAGCATTTTCTACACCAGATAAACTTATTATTTTGCCGCTCTTGAATGTGGAAAAGTTTCCACCCACAGACACTCTTTTTAATGATAAACACGAAACAGTTGTAACAGTGAACGCTAAACATCTTTTAGAAAGTTTATCTCGTGCAAAAATAGTTTCTTTAAAAAACAGAGTTATGTTAGATTTTGATGAAATGCAAGTGAAAATAACTGCTGGCGAAGATGGCGATATCGGATCTACAGAAGAGTCTATTCAAGCTAGAATTGTAGGTGCAAGTAAAAAAGTAATTTATAACATAGGCTATTTGCAAGACGGAATTGCTCCAATTGAGTCTAAAAATATAAATATCAAAATGAATGAACCTCAGCGCCCAAATGAAATAGTAGCATTAGATGAAAACGGAAAAGAACTTTCAGATTATCGTTATTTAATAGTGCCAATATCAAGTTAAAAATGCTGAAAAATGGCAGTCAAAAAGGTCCGTCTTTATAACTTTAGAAACTTTTCTGATGCTTCTTTTAATTTTAAATCAGGAATAAACTTTTTATACGGCGAAAACGGTGTTGGCAAAACTAACATTTTAGAAGCTATAAATTATGCTGCTATTTTTAGATCACTTAATTCAATCGCAAAAAATAGATTAATTAAAGATGACGAAAAGTATTCGCTTATTCAGATAAACACTGATAATGAGAAAATAGATATTGAAATCAGAACAGATGGTTTAGCCGAACAAAGAAGAGTAAATGGGAAAAATGTAAGTTCAAAAGTTATTCGCGAAAGGATTTTTTCAACAATTTATACGCCGCTTATTATAAAAATAATTTATTCGTCTGCAGAGTTTACTCGATCTTTTTTTGATAAATCTATTCAAAATATAAAAGATGATATAATTAGTGTTTATTCTGATTATAAAAATGCTCTTATGCAAAGAGCTCGCATTTTAAAAACTTTTGATTTTTCAAAATCTGGAAGTGATGAAGTGTTTGAAAAATATACTACTATTTTGATAAATAAAGGATCAGAAATAGTTTTTTATAGAATATCGTTTATTGAGAGAATAATTCCTTTATTAAATGAGATTTATTCATTTTTAGTTTTTGGAAAAAAAGAAAATAAAAAATTGCTAGATATTAAATATATTTCAAGATATTCTCATGAAAAAATGAATAAATCTCAAATTGCTGCAAACATGAAAGAGTGTTTGCAAAATGTGAAAACTCAAGAATTAGCTACTGGATTAAACCTGATTGGGCCTCACAGAGATAAGTTTGCTTTTTTTTGCAATGATTCGAAAACTAAAGAGTTTGTGAAAATAGAAGAGCGCTTTTCTACAGGACAGATTCAAGTGTTTTGCTTATCTTTAGTATTAGCAATTGCAAAAATAAGAACAAACAGTTTGGATGATTTTGATAATAAAACAAGTGTTTTATTGTTAGATGATGTACTTTCTGGATTAGACAAAAAAATAATTAACAATTTGTTTGCTCTTTTAGACAATTATCCGCAAACATTTATAACTAGTCCGTCTGCCTTTGATAAATCTAATTTTAGAACACCAGGAGATTTATATGAAATCCCAATCAAATAACGATCCTACATATTCATCTTTTTTTGAGATGGCTATAAATAAGTACCAAAACCCTAAAAAAGTAGCCCGTGAGGCCTTTGAAAATATAGTATCTACAAAAAAAATCTCAAAAAAAGATTTTTCAATTACTGGAAAATATAATGCTGCAAGCAATATAAACTTTTCTGATAGCATTTGGAAAAAAGGATTTTTGCTTGCAAAAGTAATTGAAAAATGGAGCTTAATTGTGACACCAAAAATAGCTGAACTCACAAGTCCTAAAAAAATTATACTTGGTAAACTGTATATTGCTACTGATTCAAGCAATGTGAAGCAAATGCTAATAGATAACGAAAAAATAATTTTAAAACGGCTTGATAGTGTAATACCAAATAGTGAAATTAAAGGAATAAATGTGAGCATAGAAAAGCAAGACAAATCCAATATAAAAAAGTTTTTTGGGCCCAATTTTGAAAAACTTAATCAGTTTTATTTTAATATCTATAAAGATGGCGAAACTGGAGGACTTATAGGGCCAAAAGAAAAAGATAATCTTTGGGATAGGCATATTATAAACTCGGCTTATCTTTCAAAGTTCTTATTAAGCGGCGACAAGGTTGCTGATATAGGCACAGGCGGAGGTTTTCCAGGATTAGTTTTAGCAATTTTGAGACCTGACTGCTCTTTCATATTTATTGAATCTTCTGCAAAACGGTGTGCTTGGTTAGAAAAGCAAATATCTGAATTAGATTTGAAAAATGCTATTGTAAAAAATGCTCGTGCTGAAAATATAAAAGATTTGCAATTTGATAAACTCACATCTCGTGCAGTGGCGCCGCTAAAAAAATTAGTCCCGCAAACAGCACATCTTTTAAAAAAAGGTGGAATTATGTTGGCGCTAAAAGGTCAATCTATAAGAGACGAAATTACGGAAGCCCAAAAGCAATTTCACGATTTTCATCTTACACGATTAACTGTTTTGCAGGTTTTGCCTAACGAAATTGCAAATGATAAGAGTATAGACTTTAATTATTATTCACCCGCAACAGTTTTTTTGTGTATTAAAAATTAGTTTTGCTTTTGTGCTTTAATTTTTGCAGCTTCAAGCTGAAGCAGTTGATTTTTGTAATCTTGATTCACGCCCATATCACGAACCTCTTGCAAAACTAGTTCATTTATTCCAAGGGACTTTGTCCAAGTTTTTAATTCTTCCACATCTTTTTCGCTCATTACAGTTGGGTCAACCGTAGTTCTAAATTGAGCATCTAAATCAGCAGTTTGTGTTGCATTTAAAACTAGTTCAATAGACTGTTTAGCATTATCCCAGCTTGACGGATTATTAGTAATTTTTTCATAAAGATTTGGAGCGGCTTTAATGTCAAACCCTATCCAATTTATAAG
>JAITBJ010000023.1 GCA_031283665.1 Candidatus Opitulatrix cubana | reverse complement strand
TTGAAAATATATTTTCGTGTTATACTATATTATATACTGCGAATGTAGTTCAATGGTAGAATATCAGCCTTCCAAGCTGACTATGCGGGTTCGATTCCCGTCATTCGCTCAAAGGTAGTTTGAAAAATTACTTAAAAATTCTTAATAATACAAATTTAATTAATCCCATAACTAATCCTATAAATATTACTAGTATAACTATAGGTACAAGTGGCGTAAATATCTTCATGAGTGCATCTACAAGTCCCGGTGGAGCTTGAGGAGCAGGATTTGGAATATCTACAGCATGTAGCAGATTATAAAGGTGAAACATATATCATCTCCTTTCTATATATAATTTAAATTACTAAAATAAATTACATCTATGTAATTTATTAAAATAATGCTATCAGATAAAAAAGTTTTTGCAAAATTAAATCAAAATCACAGTTTTATTTGAATAGTCTCATTATTCCAAAAAGATGATTTGTAATGTAGAATCAAACCTTTATCCCCTTTTGGCACCTGAAAAACTATTGAGCCTGATTTTTTACCACCCTTTGCCAATTCGCCTGATCCTAGACCATTTTTAGGTTGTGCCATAATAGCATCAGTATAAGTTTCAATATTTCCGTCGCTGTCTTGAATTTGCCAATCAAACACATTGTAAGAAATCTTTTCGTCTGACTTATTCTCTATTAGAATATCAACTTTTATAAATTCAGTTCCAGAATCTGGTTCGACGAATTCATTACCTGTATTATAATTTCGTTCAACTGATTTTACTGTTATTTCCTTTTCGTTTTGCGAAATCACATCACCAATTTTAAAATCTCCTTTGTTTTCAGATGAATTATCTTGCGTTTGAGATTGAGTTTGAGTATCATTGACCTTCGTAGCCTTATTTTCATTTTGACTAATTGAGGCACCAACTCCAATAACTACAGCTACAATTATAAGCCAAAACCAAATTCTTTTAAATATAGGCTTTTTCACTTTTTTGGTATTTTTCAATTCACTATTATTACTGTCTTGATTAGTATTCATTTTTGTATCCTTTCGTTAGTTTACATTTTTATATAAAGTAGATATTTTAATACATTCAATAAAATATATACCTTATACTTATATAGTACATTAAAATCCTCAGACCCCCCCCGTAGAACAGATTATAACAAAAATGTTATAATTCACAAATTCTTGTGCTACACTATTTTTGTAAGAAACGACCAATAACACAAAGGAAACAACAATCTACACCACAAAAAATCTCTTAGAGCAGTTCCAAGAATTATCGTGTGGAAATGAGAAATATCGTGATTTTAATGATAAGGATTATTAATAATAAAACTGTGGAGTTTTTCGGTGTACGAACTGCTGATCTGAGAAAGATTGCAAAGGAAATAGGCGCTGAAAACTGGAAAGAGTTTTTGTCTGATTGCAGTTGGAAAACTCATGAAGAGAAAATGATAGCAGCATTTCTCCCAAAGTATATAAAACCTGAATTAGAGTTTACAGAACTCTTTTCATATTTTGATTATGTATCACAGCACTTATCAAGCTGGGCACAAACTGATGCATTGGGTGTGGAATATAAACAGATTCAAAACAATAAAGATAAATCATTTCAAAAGATTACTAAATATCTTAAAGATAAAAATTTTTGGAGATTCGTTTAGGAATTATATTACTTATGAAAAACTTTTTAGATGATGAATATATAGATAAAGCACTATCTGAACTTCCAAAAATTTTGTCCGATGAATACTATGTGAAAATGGGAGCAGCTTGGCTTTTAGCAGAAGCTGCTGTAAATTATCGTGAAAAAGTTGACCCTCTTTTAGATAAAATAGACCCTGAAACAGCTAAATATGCTCGTCAAAAAATGCGCGATTCTTTCAGAGTAAAATCATAAACTGTTTATAAATACCAGCACTGCAATCATATACTGTAATCACATAAATAATATAGTGTAAACTGTATACAGATATGAAAAACTGGATATTTGAAATACTTGTTGTTGGCATTGGTGGATTTTTAGGAGCCGTTGCAAGATTTATAATCACAAAATTATCAAACACAATGATGGCATCTCCCACTCTTGGTACGCTAATCTCTAACATAGTTGCTGGATTTTTGATAGGACTGCTTATAGGATTCGAACGCCACAACGGAGCAATTGCTGACAAAACAAAACTCTTTCTCACAGTCGGCTGCTTAGGAGGACTGAGTACATTTTCTGCTTTTTCACTTCAAACATTTTTATATATTGAAAACGGTAATTATATAAAAGCAGGACTCAATACCTTGCTAAATGTGATTCTGAGTATCGGATTTGTGTTTATTGGTATACTAGTTGCAAATCTAATTAAAAAGTTTGCAATTAGTAGATAGTAAATGCACAATTTGTTCTAAATCGGTTTTGGAATCTGTCCAGTTTATTCTGTTATCGCGTTTAAACCATTTTAGCTGCCTCTTTGCAAGCTGAAAAGTCGCCAAACTGATTTGTGCCTCAAGCTCTTCTGATGAGATTTCATTATCCAAAAAACTGCAAACCTGTTTAAACCCAATTGCTTTTTGTGCTGTCACACCAGCTTTATCTCTCAAAGCTTCCACTTCTTCTATTAAACCCTCACCAAGCATTTGCCGTGTTCTGATTGAAATTGCTTTTTCAAGCGTTTGCAAATCCATTTTAATTGCAAAGCTAAAAGTGGGCATAAAATACTCTAAATTAGGTAATTGCGCTTGAAAACTTTTTCCAGTGAGCTCTATCACTTCAAGAGCTCTCACAATTCTGCGAGTATTATTTTTATCTATAACTTTTGCAGATTCAGGGTCTTTTTCTTGAAGAAGATTATAAATAAAATCTTCACCTTTTTCATCTAACAAACTATAATACTTATTTCTGATTTCAGGGTCGGTGCCTGGAAATTCAAAATTGTCTAATGCTGCATTTATATAAAGTCCTGAGCCGCCAACTAATATAGGCAGTTTGCCTCTATTTTGAATTTCCGTGATGCTTTTTCGCGCCTCACGCTGATATACCGAGACATTAGCTTCTTCAAAAACTTCTAAAACATTGAGCTGGTGAAACACATATTTTTTCTGCTCTTCAGCGTTCGGTTTTGCCGTGATTATATTCAAATCTTTATAAAGCGAAAAAGCATCTGCATTTATAAACTCAGACTCCAGACCTTTTTCAGATTTCAAAAAGTCTGCAAGACGAAATGCTAAATTAGTTTTTCCTGTGGCTGTTGCACCAATAATTGCAATTATAGGATACAAAATAAGTCTACTTAAATTACTTTCCCTGATTTGCGACAGCATCTATTGCAATTTGCGCTTCCGGATCTAAATATCTGCCTTTGCCAACAGGTTTGAAATTGCTGTCTAGCTCATAATATAAAGGTATGCCTGTTGGTATATTTAATTCCGCAATATCATTATCAGATATATTATCTAAATACTTTACTATTGCTCTAAGAGAGTTTCCATGCGCTGCAACTAGCACAGTTTTGCCTTTTTCTAATTCAGGAAAAATGCTTTCGATCAAATACGGTTTTGCTCTTTCTAACACATCTTTTAAACACTCTGTTTTAGGAATAGGCTCGCCTTTATATCTCACATCTGCATTTTGAGAAAACTCACTATTGTCTTCAATTGGTGGAGGCGGCACATCATAAGAGCGTCTCCATTGCATAAATTGCTCTTCGCCATATTCATCTCTTATTTCAGTTTTATTTTTTCCTTGCAAAGCTCCATAATGTCTCTCATTTAGCCTCCAAGACCTTTTAGTTTCTATCCAAAGTCTATCAGCCTCATCTAGCGCCAAATTAGCTGTAACAATTGCTCGTCTCAAAAGAGATGTGAAAAGTATATCAGGCAAAAGATTCTCTTTTTTTAACCAGTATCCGCCTTTTTTAGCTTCTTCTATTCCTTTTTCAGAAAGTGGCACATCCACCCATCCTGTAAAAAGATTTTTCGCATTCCACTGACTCTCGCCGTGTCTCAATAAAATTAGTTTATAGTTGCTCATAGTTTCACCCTTTCGTCTCTTGATTCTTTATAGCATTTTCAATTTGAACAATTCCTTTTTTTAAAACTCTTTGATTAGTGGCCACATTAAATCTTATAAATGTTTTATATTTAGCACCACCAAAAGGCACTCCGTCATTAACAGATACTTTCGCATTTTTATATATAAATTGTGCATTCACGCCTTCATATGCTTTCATATCTACCCACGCAAGAGGAACAGCACCTGTATAATAAACCTTTGCGTCCGGCAAATGCTTTTTCATCAAATCATCAAAATACTTGAAGTTTTCGTCTAATGAAGCCCTAAACTCTTTTAGATATTTATCGCCGTATTTATAAGCGGCTATAGCGCAACGAACAGGATAGTGATTCAAAATGTGAGTGATTACTTTTGGAGCTTTTTCCACTAATTTTTCACCCTCTCCAAATGGAAAAACTATAGAAGATTTCAAACCTGGAAGCCCAAAAGCTTTTGATGGCGATATAACAGAAATAGCCCGTTTAGCACCTTTCACGCAGATAAGAGAATTAAACTCTCCTGGACGCAGCATATCGGAATATATTTCGTCGGAAATTATAAACACACCATATTTATTACTATAATCTACAAGTGTTTGCAGCTCTTTGCTCGTATGAATTGTGCCTGTAGGATTTTGTGGATTACATAATAAATATATAGCACTTTGCCCTTTCAAAGATTTAAACTTTTTCTCTAACGCATTCAAGTCTAAACGCCATTCCTTATTTAAAGGAACATCATGCAATTTAAAATCTTCTGCAATAGTTGTAATAAATGGAGGATAGACCGGTGAAGAAATTATTATATTTCTTTTCGCTTTTGCCGCTTTTTTAGTTTCAAAATATATTTGAGATAAAATCCTAGACGCTGCTATCACACCTGGAAAAATCACAGCCTTTTCTGCATCTATATTTTTTTGATGCTTTCTTGAGTAATAATCTGAATACACTTCTTTATATTCTGATATATCTTTTTCGGAAATATAGCCGCAATCTGCATACCGCGTCAAAAAGGACAATTCATTTATAATAGACTTTCCAAATGGCACATCCACTTCTGCTATATCAAGCGGGATAATATCCTTTCCATGAGTCCCCCACTTTTTTGAAGTTCTAAGCCTCAATTCCTTTTCATTATATATATTAAAAATGTTCCTCATTTTTATTTTAGCTCCCGTTAGAGATATATAATATAACCACACTTCCAGGATTCACTTTTGTACCTGCCACAGGTGATGTGCCTATTACTCTATCTTTTGCTAAATCAGAATCCTGATATTCAATTTGAGCTGTAAGCCCTAACTGCTGAATAGCACGAGTGCCCTGTACTTTTGTCATATTAGATAAATCAGGAATTGTTACTGTTTTGGGCACCGCTATATAAACAGCCACTGCTGAATTTTGTGGCACAGAGCCTGCACCTGGATTTGTATGTGTCACAGTTCCTGGTGTTTCATTATCTGTTTTATCGTCTAAAAAGTTAGCGGTCAAATGCAAATCCTGAATAGCCTGAGCTGCCTCATCTCTAGTCTTGCCAGTCAGATCTGGAAGTTTCACATTGCCTGTTGAGATATAAAGTGTCACAGTTTGCCCTCTTTGCACAGCGCTTCCGCTAGCAGGGTCTGTTCGTGTTATGCAATCTTTATTCACATCAGGAGAATCTTCTGATTTCACAGAGCCTACTGTCAAGCCCATATCTGTCAAAGTTTTTTGCGCTAAATCTTGAGTAGCGTTTTTCAATTCAGGGATTTTCAAATTTTCAGGACCCGCAGAAAAATAAACTTTCACAGTTGATCTAGGGTCTACCTGAGTGCCGCCTGCAGGATCAGAATGTGTGTATGTGCCCGATGGAAGATTAGAAGCAGGATCTGGAAGCTGCTCAAAAACTAAATTAGCCGCTTCAATTTGTGCTTTAGCTAAATCAGG
>JAITBJ010000050.1 GCA_031283665.1 Candidatus Opitulatrix cubana | reverse complement strand
AGTAGAGCAGCATTTTACATGGGATAAAATAGCAAATCAAACTCTTGAAGTTTATAAAGCTGTTTTAGATTCAAAATAATGTTATTGTCTTTCAAACAGTGATAAACTAGTTATGAAATGAGTTTACAACCGCAAAAGGGAGATAAAATATGCGAAGAGCAAAAATTGTTTCAACAATAGGTCCAGCTACTGAAAATTATGACAAAATAGAGGAGTTAATTGCTACAGGGATGGATGTGGCCCGCTTAAATCGCTCTCATGGCGATCCTGAAACACATTTAAAAGTTTATAATAATATAAGAAAAGCTTCCGCAAAATTAGGACGCAATACTGCAGTGTTAGTAGATTTACAAGGACCAAAAATCAGATTAGGCGTTTTTGCTGATGGTAAAAAGCCAGTTTTGAAAGAGGGCGATAATTTCATTATTACCACTCGTGATATACAAGGAGATGAAAAAGAAGTATCAACCACTTTTGAAGGACTTCCAGGGGACTGTAAAAAAGGTGATTTATTACTTGTAGATGATGGAAAAGTGAGATTAGAGGTAGAAGAAGTAAAAGGAAATGATGTTATTACAAAAGTGATAGTAGGAGGACCTGTTTCAGATCATAAAGGTTTGAACTTGCCAGGTGTAGCTGTTTCGATTCCTGCTTTGACTGAAAAAGATGAGGAAGATTTGAGATGGGCTATTAAAACAGGTGCTGACCTTATTGCTATGAGTTTTGTTCGTTCAGCGCACGATATTGAAAAAGCTCACAAAATAATGAAAGAAGAGGGTAGAAAAATCCCTATAGTTGCTAAAATTGAAAAGCCTCAAGCGGTAGAAAACCTAGAAGAGATTGTAAAAACCTTTGATGGAATTATGGTAGCTCGTGGCGATTTAGCAGTTGAATGTCCTCTAGAGCAAGTGCCTATTATTCAAAGGCAGTGCATTAATTTAGCACGTAAATATGCTCGACCTGTAATTATTGCTACACAAATGCTAGAGTCTATGACAGATTCACCTACGCCAACTCGTGCAGAGATTAATGACTGTGCTATGGCTGTAATAGAGGGCGCTGATGCCACTATGACATCAGGAGAAACTGGTGTTGGAAAATATCCTATTCAAACTATTGAAGTAATGTCAACAATTAGTGAATATCAAACAGATAATGGTTTGAATTTGATACCTAATCTAAAAGATTATGATTGGTCTGGTGGGGGAGCTATAGCATATTCAGCTGTTGAGATAGCAGAAACTATAGATGCAAAATGTATAGCAGTTTTTACCACTTCAGGCAATACTGTAAATAGAATTGCTAGAATGAGAACGCGAATTCCAATATATGCTCTAACTAGTGAAGAGCATTCTCACAGAGCTTTATCTCTTACATGGGGTTCATGGTCTTATCTTTCTGGAGAGCCTGAAAGTATGCAAGATGCTTTATATAAAGCAGATATTACTTTGAAAGGTTCAGGACAAGTTAAAGATGGTGATAAAGTGGTAATAGTTTTTGGATCTGTGTTTGGAAAAGTGGGCTCTACTAATACTATTACCGTTCATGAAGTAGGCCATGCTCTATAAATTAAAGCAAACTCTTTTAGGTAAACCACTTTCTACAGATGCACAATCTGAAGTTTTGCTACCTAAATACTTAGCATTGCCTGTTTTTGCTTCAGATGCTTTATCTTCTGTAGCGTATGCGCCAGATGAGATTATTTTGACGCTATCATTTGCTGGATTAGCTTTTACATCGCTTTCTAGCTGGGTAGGGTTGGCCGTAATAGGTGTGATGTTAGTAGTAGTAGCATCTTATAGACAAAATGTGTATGCGTATCCATCCGGTGGTGGCGATTTTGAAGTGGTAAGCGACAATCTTACTCCTAAGTTTGGAATAGGTGTGGCATCTGCATTAATAGTAGATTATGTTTTGACAGTATCTGTGTCAATAAGTTCTGGAGCACAGTATTTTCTTTCAATTATGCCACAAATTGGAAATCATAAATTGCTTTTTTGCTGTGGCATTTTGATAGTTTTAGTTATTATGAATTTAAGGGGCGTGAAAGAATCAGGAGCTTTTTTTGCTGTGCCAGTTTATTTATTTATATTGCTTATGGGCATTATTATTTTTGCAGGAATTTTTGAGTATTTTACAGGAGCTTTAGGACATGCACCTACCGCTCATTTATCAGTGGTGCCTGCAAGTGAATATGCTAGCGGCATTTCAGGATTTGCAGCTGTGTTTTTAATTGCAAGAGCATTTGCATCAGGGTGTACGGCTTTAACAGGTGTGGAAGCTATTTCTAATGGAGTTCCATCTTTTAGAAAGCCAAAATCAAAAAATGCTGCTACCACGCTTTTGATTTTGGGCTGCATTAGTGCTGTGATGTTATTTAGCATTTTGTTTTTATCGCATACTACAGGTGTAAAATATGTAGATAATCCCTCTACTGATTTGACTATTAACGGACTTCCTATGCCAGATAATTATTTTCAAATACCAGCTATTGGTCAGCTTGCATTTGCGCTATCTAACTCCTTTTCACCTCTATTTTTTGTAGTTTCTATTGCTACAGGGCTTATTCTTATACTTGCTGCGAACACAGCTTTTAATGGATTTCCGGTGCTGACTAGTGTATTATCAAAAGCTAAATACTTTCCACATCAGTTTTACACTAAAGGTAGCAGATTAGCGTATTCAAACGGCATTGTAATTTTGTCAGTTATCTCAGGGCTTTTAATACTTATATCAGGTGCAGACACTTCAAAGCTAATACAGCTTTATATTGTTGGAGTGTTTATAAGTTTCACATTTTCGCAACTTTCTATGATTATTCATTGGACAAAAGAACT
>JAITBJ010000073.1 GCA_031283665.1 Candidatus Opitulatrix cubana | reverse complement strand
TTAGACTTTGAAATAGTAGACACAGGAGGATGGGATAAAAGCTCTGCAGGTTTAGGTCTTTCTATTTCCAAACAGTCTGAAATAGCAATTCAAGATTGCGATTTAGTAGTTTTTATTTTAAGTGCTGATGTTGGAATCACAGCTACCGATGAGCAGCTGGTAAAAATAATAAGACGCTCAAAAAAAGATACTCTTTTAGTGGTTAATAAAGTAGACAGCGAAAAAGACTCAGAACTCGCCGAGTTTTATACGCTTGGGTTAGGCGACCCGTTTGGAGTTTCTGCTCTTCACGGCAGAGGAATCGGCGAGTTCTTAGATGCAGTAGTAGAAAAGCTCAAAGCTGAATACGATGAAACTCAAAATAGTGAAAAGTATGAAAATGTAGCACTAATTGGAAAACCTAATTCAGGAAAAAGCTCTCTTTTAAATGCGCTTTTAAATGATAATCGCGTAACAGTAGATAGCGTGGCAGGGACTACACGAGACGCTATAGATGAAACTGTAAAAATCGGCGATAAACTATATAATTTCATTGACACCGCAGGAATTAAACGCCGCCAATGGGCTCTTGATTCTATAGATTATTATGCGTCGCTTAGAACTCAAACAGCAATTGACAGAGCTGATGCTGTAATAATGCTAATAGATGCAAATGAGGGAATAACTGACCAAGAGCAAAAAATCTTATCAGAAATTATTGAAAGCGGCAAAGCGCTAGTGATTGCATTCAATAAATGGGATTTGCTAAATCCTGAAAAAAAAGATACTCTTGAAATAGATATTGACGAGAAACTGGGTTTTGCTGTTTGGGCGAGAAGAATAAATATAAGCGCCAAAACTGCTTGGCATATTAACCGAATAGAAAATGCTTTAGTGGAAGCGCTGGCCTCATACAAATATAGAGTGCCAACTTCAAAAGTTAATGCATTTATAAAGCAGCTTACTGATGAACATCCTCATCCTGTGAGAGGAGGAAAGCAGCCACGAATTTTATACGGCTCCCAAGTGGCTATTTCACCACCAAAATTCGTATTTCACACAAACGGATTTTTAGAAGCTCCTTATAGGCGATTTATTGAAAACAGATTAAGAGAAGCATTTCCTTTTACAGGAACTCCTATTTTTTTGAGCGTGAAAGTCAAAGAGAAGCGGAAAAGATAAACCTTAAATTACTCTACACTCCGTAATGAGTTAGGTTATTTCTCTGAAAGAGCCGCTTTTGGATCATTTTGACACTTCAAATAATTAAAACCGGAAACTCTTTTGCCGTTAGTGTAAACTATTTCATCATCATCGCCTATTTGAGTATCAGAAGTTCCAAATCCAGAAGCAAGCGTTACACCTGTTCCGTTTTCTCTTAAATAATCTTGTCCCGTATAGCCCTCAGATTCATATTTGAATTTCACTAAACATTTTGCAATATAGTCACTAAAATCCTGCCTTAGAGGATTAACTAACATTTGATAATATAACATCGATATATAAATGTATCCAGTTTTAGACTTGCAATTTTCTGTCATATGTTCCACAGCATCTGTTACGCTTCCATCCTTTGGATTAGCAGCTTCAATTAAATAAGCACCTTGTAAAAAAGTATCATTAGCAAAACGAACTTTATATCCTCCATTATTTATACACATTTTAAATGCATTCTGAACAAGACTAAATCCTTGCTCAGTTATTTTACTGTCCTTTATAATAGAATAAACAAAATCATTTGGATCATTTTTAATAATGTTCGCAAACTTATCTGCATAAAGTCCATCAAAGTCAGATGGAAGTGCGGACTCATAAGTTACACTATTTAAAACCCTTTTAGATTGCGAACTGTTTTGCTTTGGAAGCATAGAACACGATGTTAAAAACACTAAAACAAAACCTAGAAATAAATAATTTCTAACCATCTGCTCTTAAATTTAGCTTATTACCAACATTTATCTTTAGAATTCCAATTTGTACCATTAGGAACATATCTTAGATTAACATGAACACATTTACCGTAGAAAACACCTGTTTTAAAGAAATATGATTTAAACTCCCCGTCGGTTAAATGAAAAATACCTCCACCACCAATAATTGGACCACCACCAACAACCAAAGTAAAATCAAATGTTCCTCCCCCTCCAGCCCATTTTTCTGCACCAGCATTGTACCCCTCAGGATTTTTAAATTTTTCTATACATGTAGAGCCATGATTATTATTTTTCCACTCCGTACATTCAAAGGCAACAACACTACTTCCAAGATTGCTTGCATAACTTGATGCAGGACTTGTAAACAAAACTCCAGTAAGTGTTAACACAGTTGAAAATGCAACTGCAACTATTTTTCCATTCATTTTTTTTGATACTATATTCACAATACATTCCTTATATTTTAGATTTTTAGTAACTTTTTTTGTAATCGCTAAAGCATTGACTTTCAATGTTGACTTAAGTATAACATACATTTCTTAAAAAACAAACTTATTTACAAATTAAAAGCGTGTTGAACTTATTTTCATTAAAGATAAGCCCTAAATTACTCTACACCCCGTAATGAGTTAGGTCGATAATATCTGTGCATGCATCACGAGTGTGCTCATCATGAGTGGCTATTACCACAATCGCACCTTTATTTGCAAGATTAGTTAGTTTATCGCTCACAGTCATAGCTGTTTTAGTATCAAGCTGTGCAGTTGGTTCGTCCACTAATAAAAGATTAGGCTTGCTAGCAATGCCTCTTGCAAGCATTAGCCTTTGAGCTTCACCGCCTGAAAGCTCTTTAAATAGAGAATCTTTAATCTCATTCAAACCAAAAATATCCAAATATTCTTTAGCCTCTTTCTCGGCCTGCTCTCTTGACATTCCGTAAGACAAAAGCGGCAAACACACATGATCTAGCACAGTTCTATTTGCTACACCATGAGGATTCTGAAACACCCAATTTACTTTTTCTATTTCATCATATTCTATTTCACCTTTCACAGGTTCAAGCCATTTTGCAATAATTGAAAGAAGTGTAGACTTTCCTGACCCTGAAGGACCAACTAATGCGTAAGTTCTGTTCGGCACTAAATCCACAGTCAGATTGTGGAATAAAATAGCTTCTTCTGTAAATGAGTGCGAAATATCTTTGAGTGCTACTTTCATTATCTACCCTTAAAATATTTAAACAAATTCTTTTCACGAATAGTGAGCATAGCAAGTGTGACACCTGCAAGTGCACCAAAGACTCCTGAGAGAATTATTCCAAAAGATATATTCAAAATTGAAAGAATATCATTATCAGATTTGAAAATCGCAAAATAAAAGACCACTGGAAAAGTAGCAATAATAGACGGCACAATCCATGCAAGAGATTCCGCCAAAACCTGCAAAAGAGTTTGCGATTTTCTCAT
>JAITBJ010000059.1 GCA_031283665.1 Candidatus Opitulatrix cubana | reverse complement strand
TAAAAGTTTTGGCAAAAGCGCAACTAATTTTAGCAGTATGTTTTCTAATGCCACAATTCATTCGAATATAGACTGGAGCCAGACTGACCTTTCTGGAAAAGCTGGTGCTAATGTTTCTAATATGTTTTATAATATGCACTGGAATAATAAGATTCTTTTTGCAGCAAATGATGACTCCGTTTCATTTTTAACAACTAACACAGGTGCAAGTGTAAACAATATAAAGCTAAAATAGCAAAACACTTCAAAAATTAAAACATATATGTTAGAATATAAATGTATTTACCTTTAATTAATTAAGGGTTTATGCAGAAAGGAAACTATATGACAAATGTTTTGTTAGTATGTTCAGGAGGAATGTCTAGTGCTATTGTTGAAAAAGCACTTTTGAAAGAGGCTGAAGAGCAAGGTAAAGATATAAATGTAAAAGCTGTAGGGTCAGGGATTGCTGGCGAAGAGTTAAATAATGAAAAATATGATATTTTATTAGTAGCTCCTCAAGTTAAGCATATGTTTGACACTTTAAAAGCTCTTGCAGATGAGCATTCTATTCCTGCAAAACCGATAGAACCAAGAGAATATAGTCCTTTAGGTGCAAAAGCCCTTTTAGAAAAGATTTTAGGTTAAACAAAAGCAATTTGTAAAAATAAATAAGGAGAAAAATGAATAATTTTTTTGATAAATTGTCTGCTGTATTAGGCGGACCTATGGCTAAAATGTCAGAGCAAAAGCATTTGCGCGCAATTCGTGATGGTGTGGTTTCATCCATTCCTTTCATTATAGTTGGATCTGTGTTCTTGCTTGTTGGAATGTTTCCATTTCCAGATGGCTCGGCGTTGGCGCTTTGGCAAAAGGCTAACCAGGCTACGATTTTGCTGCCTTATCGTTTAACCTTTAATGCTATGGCTATTTATGTGTCATTTGGCGTTGGCTATCATTTAGCAGAAAGATATAAAATATCTGCAATTTCAGGTGGCTTGATTTCTGTTTGTGGATTTTTGATTTCCTTAGCACCTACACTTTTTGCACCTGCAAACATAGCAGCGCTTACAAGCGGCAATGCTGATGATTTGAAGCAGGTAACAGCACAAGGTCTTTATATGCCAATTTCAGTGTTCTCATCAAAAGGCATTTTTGCGGCTATTATAGTTGCTTTGATTTCTGTAGAAGTTTTGAGATTATGCTATAAATATCATGTCACAATAAAAATGCCTGAGCAAGTGCCTGCATCAGTTGCTCGCTCTTTTGAGGCTATAATTCCTGTTGGAATTGTGACAGTGATTTTCTCTTGTGTTGCTATTTTAGGTGGCTTGAATCTTGAAACAATTATCGGCACTCTTGTTGATCCGCTTATAAAAGTTGGTGATAATCTTGGTGGTGGATTAGTGATTGTGTTTGTAAACTCATTTTTCTGGTCCTTTGGCATTCACGGTTCTGCAATTATGGACCCTATCACTCAGCCTCTTTGGCTTTCAATGCTTGGCGCGAACACAGATGCGCACACAGCGGGTCAAGTTATGACTCACCTGATGCCACAGCCTTTTTATCAGTTCTTTGTTTATATTGGTGGTTCAGGCGCTGTTTTGGGTCTTGTGATTGCTACAATTATCGTCTCAAAATCAGCTTATGGAAAGTCAATTAGTAAGGCTACTATTATTCCATCTATTTTCAACATCAACGAACCAATCATATTCGGTTTCCCTGTGATGCTAAATCCTATTTTGATAATTCCGTTTATTTTGACACCACTTATTTTGGTTTTCATTTCATGGGCAGCTACTGCACTTGGTCTTGTAGGCGTAGCATTCATTCAGCCTCCTTGGACTCTTCCTGCTCCAATAGGCGCTTTTTTGGCAACAGGAGATTGGCGTGCAATTATTTTGTCACTGATAAATATAGTAATATCTGTATTTATTTATCTTCCATTTGCAAAAGCTTATGATAATCAACTTCTAAAAGAAGAGGGTCAAAAAGCTGCTGCAAAATCAGCATAGTTTGCTATTTTGTGAACGCAGTTTATAGATAGCGATATAGCAGGTTTAGGTTATGGATGAATTAGAGACAAAAATCTTTGAAATAATAAGTTTTGTTGGTGAGGGCAGAGCGAAAGCTTTTGAGGCTATTGGAGAGACTAAAAAAGGCAACGATGATGCTGCCGATAAGCTCTTGCAAGAAGCAAAAGCGCAAACTGCAAAAGCGCACCATATACAAACTGAATTAGTTCAAGATGATTTAGCGGGGAAAACTAAAATCTCGCTTTTGCTAGTTCATGCTCAAGATCAGCTAATGACTTTTATGAGCGAATATGCTATTATAGAGCAGCTGCTTGAAATAATTAAAGATATGCGAAAAAAGAATAATTGCTAAAGGAGTGGCATTATGAGAAAACTGGGAATCAGTGTATATCCTAATCATTGCAAGGAAAAGGACTATTTAGATTATATAGACCTTGCTGCCAGCTTTGGTGTTTCGCATATCTTTACATGTTTGCTAAGTCACGATTTGCCAAAGGATGAGCTCATAAAAGTCTATAAAACATTAACTAATCGTGCAAAAAAGCACTCTATGAGCGTGGTGATAGATGTAGCGCCTCGTCTCTTTACTAAGTTCGGAATAGACTATAAAGATTTAGCATTTTTTAGCGAATTAGGCGTAGCAGGTTTTAGATTAGATGAGGCGTTTACAGGCTCTGAAGAGTCTATGATGTCATTCAATAAATACGGTCTTCAAATAGAGCTTAACGCTTCTAACGCTACACCTTATTTAGATAATATCTTTGCATACCAGCCTAAATCAGAGGCGTTTACAGGCTGTCATAATTTTTATCCTCATAAATATACAGGCTTAACTCTTGAACATTGTCTTTATGGTTCAAAGCTCTACAAAAAGCACGGTCTTCCTGTGTCTGCATTTGTAAGTTCACCATCTGCAAAGTTTGGACCGTGGGATGTTTCAGAGGGTTTATGCACTTTGGAAATGCACCGTTCAATGCCTCTTGATGTGCAAGCGAAGCATCTTTGGTCTACAGATTTAATAGATAATGTGATAATTGCAAATATGTTTGCGAGCGTTGATGAGTTTGAGAGTTTGAAAAAGCTTGATCCTTATATGCTCTCTTTCAAAGTGGAGCTTGAAAAAGTAATCACTCCTCTTGATAAAAAAATAGTGTTAGAGGAATTGCATTTTAATCGTGGTGATGTGAGCCCTAATGTTTTGAGATCTACTCAATCTCGCGTGAAATATAAAAATGAGTCTTTTCCTGTTTACAATCCAGCAGATATTAAACGAGGTGATTTAGTTATAGAATCATCAGAATATGAACATTATGCTGGCGAGCTCCAAATAGCATTAGCGGATATGAAAAATTCAGGTAGATCAAATGTGGTGGGTCACATTAGCAGTGATGAGCTATTTTTGCTTGACACTGTGAAACCGTGGCAAAAGTTTAGATTTTATGAAAGTGTTTAGGATTAGGAACTCTTTATCTGCAAAAAGAAATATATTTGCAAAAGCGTTTGCACTTTTTGCAACTGTTATAGTTATTATAGCAGTAGCAGTTATACCAAGTTTTGCAGATTCTAACGCAGATGATCATGAAAGTGGAAACAAAGACCTAAATCAGTTTTTGATCACTACACCTGATAGCGACCCTGATTTAGAGTGTCCTAGTAATTTGAATTGCCAATTTATAGCCGGGCAATCATCGCATTCTAACACAGACCGAACTCGTGCAAGTTCGGGACCGCAATTCAAATATATTGTAATCCATGACACAGAGGAAAAGTTAGCACGCACTCTTGATCTTATTCAGTCTCCAGATTATGGCGCTTCTTGGAATTATACAGCGGATGTTAGCGGCGTTTATCAGCATTTCAATTTGAATGATGATTTATGTTATCACGCAGGAAACTTTTATTTCAATATGCACGCTATTGGCATTGAAAATATAGGCTTTGTGGGTGGGGGCGGCTGGTATACAGATAAAATATATAAGCAGACCGCTGATTTAGTTCGCTATCTTGCAAAAAAATATAATATACCGCTTGACAAAGGTCATATTATTGGCCATGAAAACATTCCAGGAATTGACAAGAGCTACACTCAAAATGTGCATAAAGATCCAGGACCGTTTTGGGATTGGAATAAGTTTTTTGAGTATTTAGGTGAGCCGTTTGCTAATGGCAAGCACCCGAGTCACGATTTTTCTGCAAAGCAGTTTGCTCTGATTAATCCCACATTTTCTAAAAATTTGAATACTATTACTAATGCGTCATTTTATGAGTATTCAAATCCAGATATATTTGTGCAAAACTATAATTACGCCGCAGCTCCTACAAGTTTCACATATGTTTATAGCCAGCCTAATCTAAATAGTCCACTTGCAAATGATCCTGCTTACACATCGCCTGATCGGCCAATTAACACAGATGCAGAATCGGTGCCAGGCAGAGCATATAGTGGCGATATAGTATATATTAAAGAGGTAAAAGGTGATTGGCTAAAAATCCAGTGGGCAGGCAACAATTCTGATGGTGATGGTTGGATTTATAATCCTAAAGATAAGCCAGTCGCAGTTCATATTGCTACTAAATCTGCAGCGCTCAAACCTGGTTTGAAAAGTGCGTCAACATATGGAAGAGCTTATCCTGATGATGCAGCTTATTCTGGCACTGGCGTAAACCCTCAGCCTCGTTCACCGCTTGAATATGAGCTAAAGCCAGGAATAGAATATCCTATTGCAGATATGAATGTGGTGTCAGATTATTATTCGTCAACTGATAAAAAGGAAATTGTTGGAAATAATAAGTACTATGCAATTTATTTGGGTCATCATTTCGTGTTTATCAACGCAGATGATGTGATAGTAAAAGATAATCCGCTTCCAAAACCCGCTCCTAATCCAGGCCCAAACCCTAACCCCGAACCATATCCTGATTTTGGGATTAATGTTGGTTTTTTGACACTTTTAGACTCTCTATTAGTCCTTGCTGTTATAATTATAGTATGGCAAAGGCATCGAATAAAGGTGGTTCGTCTAAAGCAGCGAATAAAAAAGCGTATCACGACTACTTAATAATAGATAAGTACGAAGCTGGTATTAGCTTGCTTGGAACCGAAGTAAAATCTATTCGTGCTGGCCAAATAAACCTGAGAGATTCTTTTGTAGGATTTTCAAACGGTGAAGCATATTTGGAAAACGCTCATATATCTGCATATTCGCATGGCAACTGGACTAATCATAATCCAACGCGTAAACGAAAACTCTTGCTTCACGCTTCAGAGATTAAAAAGTTAGAAAAAGCTGTGGAAACAAAAGGAATTACAGTAGTGGCTTTAAAACTCTACGAAAAGCGTGGCATTTTCAAATTGGAAATAGCCACCGCAAAAGGAAAAAAGCTTTATGATAAACGGCAAACTCTAAAAGCAAAGCAGGATGAAAGAGATAAAGAAAGGGCATTCAAAGATGCAAATAGATAAGAAAATTGTTTATCGGTCTGAAAGTTATAAGGCTGTTTATAGAGCGGCATATTGGATTTTATATTTTATTTATTGGTGCATAACTCGTGCAAAATATACTGGGCTTGAGTTTATTCCCAAATCCGTGCCTATGACAAAGTCTACGCCAATGGTAAAGTCCGCGCCAATGATTTTAATATGCAACCATATCAGAAATATAGATGCACCGGCATCGGTGTTTGCATTAGGGCGGCGCGGACGGTATGCACGAGTTTTTGCAAAAGCATCTCTTTGGAAAGTGCCAATCCTAAAACAGTTTTTTAATTTTTTAAAGCTGATACCGGTTCACCGCAAATCTAGCACCGCCTCTAACAGTTTAGATGTGGCAGCAAAGGAATTAGAAAAAGGTGAAGCAATAGTAATCCTGCCAGAGGGGACCACTTCTAAACGTGCAAATGCTCCGCTTCTACCCTTTAAAACAGGAGCAGCACGCCTTGCGCTTAAATGCTCAGATGCTGTTTTAGTTCCTGCTGCTCAGGATTTTGTAAATAATAGATTACAATTTAAAATAGGAGAGCCAATTGAGTTTGCAGGCACTCAAAATGTGCAAGAGCTAACAGATTTAATGCGTGAAGCAGTTGATAAACTTTTAAAGGAGATAAGAAGTGGAAAATAATACTAATACTAAAAAATCAGTTTCGCTTATTGGCGGCGGCGCGTGGGGTAGTGTGTTTGCAAACATTTTGACCGAAAATCACGATAAGGTAATAGTCTGGGAAAAAGAAAAATCTGTAGTAGATGAGATGAATAAAATTCATACGCACCCTCGACATCCTGGAAAAAAGTTTAGTGAAAAAATAGTGGCTGTGTCTGCTTTAGAGGAAGCAGCTAAAAATGCTGATATAATTTTTTTCTGTATAAGCTCTCAACATTTGAGAAGCGTTTTGAAAGATATAAAACCGTTTATTGACCACGATCAAATTTTTGCATCTTTGTCAAAGGGTATAGAAGTGAAAACAAATAAAACTATGACCCAAATTATTAGAGAGGAGCTTATTGCTGAACCAGAAAAAACTGCGGCAATTTCAGGTCCTAATCTATCAGGTGAATTGCTTGATAAAAAGCCAGCAGGCACTGTAGTTGCATCTAAATCAAAAGATACTATAAAGCAGATTAGTCAAGCTGTGAGCACTTCATATTTCCGTCCTTTTGCGTCATCAGATGTTTTAGGTGTGGAGCTTTGTGGTGCGCTGAAAAATGTGATAGCCTTAGCAATTGGAATGGCAGAGGGTTCTAAATACGGATTCAATACGCAGTCTACTGTTATCACTCGCGGACTTGAGGAGATTATGAGATTAGGTGTGTCAATGGGTGCACAGGCAAAAACTTTTTATGGACTTGCAGGCATTGGCGATTTGATAGCCACTTGTATGTCTCCTAATTCGCGCAATCATTCTTTTGGATATGCAATTGGTCAGGGTAAAACTTTTGAAGAGGCTAAAAAACTAACAAACGGTGTAGCAGAGGGGTGTATGTCAACAGTGGGCGCTTTAGAGCTTGCAAAAGAGTATCTTGCACCTATGCCTATTACACAAGGCGTTTATAAAATACTTTTTGAGGGTGAAAAGGTTTCATCGCTAGAGGATAGACTTATGAGTTTGCCTCTTTACACAGAGGGATTAAACTCTACACGAGTTTAGAACTAATGGCTGCTATTTTAGGTATAGAATCCACATGTGATGAAACAGGTGTGGGAATTGTAAAGGATGGTAAATCTCTTGCAAATGTTATAGCTAGTTCAGCAAGCGAGCACGCAAGATGGGGTGGTGTGATTCCTGAAATAGCTTCACGAGCTCATTTAGAAGCATTAGAGCCTACACTAAATCGTGCATTAGACCAGGCTAATATCGGACTTGATAAAATAGATGCTATAAGCGTTGCCGCTGGTCCTGGATTAGCTGGATGTTTAGCAGTGGGAGCATCTTATGCAAAAGGTTTATCTTATGCACTTCAAGTTCCGCTTTACGGAGTTAATCATGTTATAGCTCATATTTTTGCTGCATCAGTTGTTAATCCCAACTTTCCAAACTCTTTTATCGGTTTAGTGGTTTCAGGGGGGCACACTTCTATTATAAAAAAAGACGAGTTTATAAAAAAAGAAAATGCTATTAAAGAGGAGCATTCTAATATCACTGTAATAGGGTCAACCACTGATGATGCTGCAGGAGAATGCTTTGATAAAGTTGGCAGATTGCTTGGTCTTGAATATCCTGCTGGTGAAAAAATAGATCGTCTTGCAAAAGATGGTGATCCTGATTTTGTAGACTTTCCAAAAGGGTATACTCAAAAAAAGCATTATGAAAATCACCGATTTGATTTTTCATTTTCAGGATTGAAAACATCTGTTGCAAGATTTTTAGAGTCTAATGAGGGCAGACTCGAAAATGATCAATTTCGTAAAAATGTTTCGGCGGCATTAGCTAAATCAGTTTCTGAGGTTTTAGTAGATAAAACTCTTGATGCAGCTAAGTTTTACGAAATTGATTCAATAGTAATAGGTGGCGGATTTTCTGCAAACTCGCAACTGAGAGACCTTTTGCAAAAGCAGTGCATCAAAAACAGCATTGATCTTTTTATTCCGCCGCTTGACCTATGCACTGATAACGGCTTGATGATAGCAAGGTTAGGTGAAATGCTTTATGAAAGCGGTGACAGAGCTTCCTCATTAGATTTTTCAATAAACTCTGCAATGCCC
>JAITBJ010000055.1 GCA_031283665.1 Candidatus Opitulatrix cubana | reverse complement strand
TTTATTCCAATATATGTTTCCACCTTGGAATGTTTGAGCAGCACCCTTTGCAAATGTTAGCTCACCGCTTGTAGGATATTTTAATTGTGACAGTTGACCACCAACTTCTTTATATCTGTCTAAAATTGACCACCAAACAGGATAAGTTCCCTTTCCATTTTTCCACCAGAAAATTCGTGCATGAGCAAAGTTTTGATATGCGCCGTTAACGTCTAGCGCTTCATAACTTGTAGCGCCTCCCATTTTGCCACTGCCGCCGTTGGAATTATATGTGTTAGCAATAGCACCATGAATATAATAAGAGTTTGGTCTACCAAACCAATCAGTGTAATATACAAAAAAGTTCCTATTTCCATAAGCAGAGCAGTTATCGCCTGTGCCATTAGGATTTTTTAGTGCTGCAGAGTTAGGTTGATAAGGTGTGTACGTGTAAAGAGCTGCGGTAGCCCAGTTTGATATATAAAAAGTAGTGCCTCCGCAAGATGAATTCGGGCTGTATCTAACATAATTATCTTTATCTGGTTTATAATTATAATTGCCTGTGGCTCTATAAAGGTTTAACTGCCTAGCAGCAGAATAGACTTGATTTGCAAAACCATAATACTTAGAATCGCAAGCTGCTGTGTCAGGACAGCCCATGCCCATAGCAGATTTATAATGCGAATCATCATTTGAGTGATTTCTATTAGGGTCTACATAATAAGCCCATAAAGCGGTGACAAGGCCTTGCTCTTTTTGAAGCATAACCAGAATCACTTTTTCACTAATTTTACAAGCAGCAGAGACTTTTGAAATAATTTGAGCAGCGCTTTCATTGCTTGCGCCTGTATATTTTGCGCAATAAGTATCTGCGTTTCGTGTGGAAGTGGTTTCTGTATAATTTTTTAAACATTTATTATTGCCGCTTGATACACAGTTTGGGTTTTTAGAGTTCAAAAAGGTTTGAATATCTGCCTTAGACATCTTCCCTGATGTCCAAAAATTGCCATCGGTAATGATTTGACCGTTATTCCAATAGTTCATATCGGTAGCTTGTGCTGTTGAAAAATTAGAAAATGAAAAAGATATGAAACTAGCTGCAACAAGAGCAAACGCTGCAAAACTAAAAAAGATCTTTTTCACACATTAAGTTTAACAACTAAATCACATTTTGTCAAGAAAAAATTGTGAAATCTCTGTAAAAAAGCGAGCCGCAATCGCGAAAAGCTTTTAGCTTTTTAGCTCTGCTTTCTAATGGCTCGCTACTTAAAGAGATAAACTCCTGCACTGTATCCCCCAGTGTTTACTTACTCGCAGCTTCGCTGCATCATTTCAGCTAGCCCCACCCTCCAGGAATCAGTGTTTCATAACCATTTTATAATGTGACGAGAACCTTAAATCGTTATACAGTATACAGAAAATGCAATTGAGGTTAAATGCAACTGAAAAAAATGTCCAATTTATTTTTAAGGGATTTACTTTTTTGAACAAGAAATTTATCGCAAAACACGCGGTCACGAAATGTTATAATTTTATGGGTCGTTCGTTGCCAAAACCGTGCTTGGCTTTCACTCACTGTATTCAATTTTTTTGGCGAATAAGGAACATCCCGCGCAAAAATTTCATACACCCAAAAATTAAACATTTCGCTCCTTAAAATATCGTTTTGCTTTCTAAATTTCCTTGCTTCAAAGCGTAAATCAGTATTATTTTAAATTGAATTTTTTGCAAAAATTTGCATAAAAATTATCAAAACTTTAAATAAACTAATTTTGAAATAGAATTAGTTTTGATAATTTTTTGACCTTTGTGGGTTAGATGAGGCCGTGTTCTTTGGCGATAGTTTGAGGTGAAACTCCGCGGTTTTGAGCTTCTAGCTTGATTTGAGTTGCTTCTTTATAACCGATTTTATCAACTAAATGTGTAAGATAATCAGTGTCATCATTATTTTTGAAATCTGGCACTGCATTCACTTTTATACCGCGAACGCACTCCTTTTCAAACAAGATAATAGCGTTTTTCAGGATCGCGGACGAATCAAGCAATTTGTGAGCGATGAGCGGGACAAAAGGGTTTAGCTGAAGTTGACCAGATTGCAAGCAATTTGAAATCACATTATCGTTTCCAAGAACCACCATAGAAACTGCATTCATAGCTTCCGGAATCACAGGGTTGATTTTTCCAGGCATAATAGATGAACCGAGCTGCTTTGCAGGAATTGTGATATTTCCGAATCTGCTTGATGCAAGTAAGCGAATGTCATCGGTTATTTTTCCAATCCTAATAGCAAACTGCTTGAGAGCAGAGGAGACTGTGGCAAATGAGCCTGGATCAGAAATAATAGAAACTGCCTCGCGAGAGTAAGTGAATTTGAAAGGTGCAAAAGAGTTTAAATACTCTACAGCCTTTTCGCCGAAGCCATGAGGTGCGCCAATCCCAGTGCCAATAGCTGTGCCACCAAGTGCTATTTCATTCATATCAGATAAAGAGTTTTTTATGTTTTCAAGAGCGTCAGTAAGTGATGCAGCATATCCGTGAAACAGATCATAGTATGACATTTTCACAGCGTTTCGCAACTGAGTCATACCCATTAGTTCAATAGATTTATTATTCTGTGCCAGGGTTTCGAATGCGTTGATTAGAGATTCTATAACAGGAATTAAATCATAAAAAACAGTTTTTATAGTGATTTTGAGGGCTGCAGGATATGTATCATTAGTAGATTGGCTACGGTTTACATCGTCATTAGGGTTTATCGTTTCATAATCGCCCTTAGGACTGCCTATAAGTTCAAGGGCCCTGTTTGCAATGATTTCGTTCATAGCCATATTAGTAGATGTGCCAGCGCCGCCTTGAATCACATCTATTTGAAACTCATTTAAAAGCTTTCCCTCAATTAGTTCATCACATGCTTTGCATAT
>JAITBJ010000044.1 GCA_031283665.1 Candidatus Opitulatrix cubana | reverse complement strand
TATTTTCATTACACCGTTGGACAAAGAAAAGGTTTAGATATTAAAACGCCTGCAAAAGATGGAAGTCCTAGATATGTTTTGAGAACAGATTCAAAAACTAATACAGTAATAGTAGGTTCAAAGTTTGAACTTGAAGCAAGTGTGATTTATGCAAAAGAGAATACTGTTTATGAAAATGATTTTTCTAAATGTTCTATTCAAATTCGTGCACACAGTAAACCAATTCTTGCTCAGAAAAAAATATATAAAGGAAAAACGTTTGAGTTTATTTTAGATGATGTTCAGCCAGATGGAGTTTCAGGCGGGCAAACACTTGTGGCGTATAACAATGATAAAGTTCTTGGGTCTTATACTATTGTGAATGAACTGCAAAAAAGCAAAACTATCAATGAGCAGTTTTGATAAGCTCTTTTAATAAATTAGATAAATCTAAACCAGATACTTCCCACATTTTAGGATATTGTGAAATAGGCGTGAATCCGGGAATAGTGTTTACTTCGTTTACAATAGCTTGATTATTGGGAGTCAAAAACATATCTATTCTTGCTAAGCTTTGGCATTCTAAAACTGCATATGATGTAGCAGCGGTAGACTGAATAATTTTTACCTGCTCTGTGTTTAAATTAGCTGGCGCTGTGAGAGGCACAGAATCATTTTCATATTTTGCAGCTGTAGAATAAAAAGAGTTTTCTGAATTTTGAATCCCTATTTCAGCAGGCAGACTAATTTTTGGCATATTAGCTGTTTCACCCTCTATTACAGCACATTCTATTTCACGACCGATTATTGCTTTTTCAATCAAAATAGAATAGTCATATTTTGAAGCAGTTTTAATTCCTTTAAGTACTTCTTCAAAGTTTTGAGCTTTGGTTACGCCATAAGAAGAGCCTGATCTGCATGGTTTTATAAAGCATGGAAAGAATGTTTTATCTAGTTTTGTATTCAGATATTCTTCAATAAATGAAAATCCATCGCGAATATCTATATGCAGATATGGTGCAATAGGTATTCCTCTAGCTTGAAGCGCTAATTTAGTTCTGTGTTTATCAAAGCATATAGCACTTGATTCTATGCCACAGCCTATGTATTTTACTCCAAGCGTTTGCAAAAATCCAGCAATCTGCCCATCTTCACCGGTGTTTCCGTGAACGGCTATAAATGCGCTATTACTTTTTTTTAATTCTTTTATGATGTTTTTATCAGTTAGAGATTTGCCAGTTTTATCGTGTGGATTTTGTACATTGGGATTTTGTATAAACCAATTGCCTTTTTCATTTATATAAAACGGAACGGTTTCGAACCCAGCAGCATCCAAACCTTTGCATATATTTTTTGCAGAAGTAATAGACACATTATGCTCTGGGGATTTTCCTCCGTAAATCACGCCTATTACTTCCTTATTAGTAATCTTACGCATAAACATATTCTACCATTATAAAATAACTATTTTTAAAAGTATACTATTATTATGTACCTAAAATCGCTTACTGTAAAAGGGTTTAAATCTTTTGCACATCCTATAACTTTAGAGTTTACGCAGGGTGTGAGCTGCATAGTAGGTCCTAATGGCTCCGGAAAATCAAATATATTAGACGCTATTGAATGGTGCCTAGGTGAGCAAGGTGTAAAAAGTCTTAGAGCAAACTCTATGGATGATATTATATTTTTTGGGTCTACTGCAAAGCAGCGTTTATCTCGAGCAGATGTGATTTGCACATTTGATAATGAAGACAGGAAGATTCCAATAGACTTTTCAGAAGTGGAAATCAAAAGAGCTATTTTTAGAGAGGGCACAAGTCAGTATTTTTTGAACGGTGAGCAGGTTAGACTAAATTATATTCAAAAGCTTTTATCGAATGCTGGATTAGGCCGGCAAATGCATGTGATTGTGGGGCAGGGAAAATTAGATTCTGTGCTGTCTGCTCCTCCTGAAAAGAGACGAGCTTTTATTGAAGAGGCTGCTGGGATTTTAGATTACCGCTATAGAAAAGAAAAAGCGGTCCGGCAGCTTGATAGTATTTTAGTAGATATGACCCGCTTAAATGATATTGTGGAAGAGCTTAAAAAGCAAGCCGGACCGCTTAAGCGTCAAGCCAAAATTGCTTCAGAGTCTGAAGAGATTAAAAATCAAACACGGACTACAAAATCTATTTTATTATTAGATGATTATATAGAAGCAAAATCTGCGCAAGGTGATATTGTAAAAGAGTTTGAAAAAAGCTCTATTACTCAAAAGCAGCTTTTAGAGGAAATGAATAAATTGAGAAAAGAAGTTTTGCAATTAGAAACTGCTGCATCAAATGACTCAGAAGAGGTTCAAAAAATAAATCAGATTTGGCAAGAGCTTATTTTAGAGTCAGAGAAGCTTAGGACATTTATAACTGTAACAAGTGAAAAGATCAAATTAGAAAGCTCTAAACCGTTTGCTCCAGTTAGCTCTGCAGATAAAAAACTGCTTGAAGATATTGAAAAAATAGAAAAGAGCCTTGAAGAAAAAATTCAAAAACATCATAAAGGCGAAACTAAAATAGCATCTCTAAAATCAAAAATAGACACTTTATCTCTTACGCTTGATGCTGATAGCGACAATGATTTTAGCATTGCAAAGGGCTTTTTAGATAAAAAGTTTTTGAGCAGTTGGTATGAAAAGCATCCTGAAAAATCTCTTTCTCAAATAGGCGCTATAAATAATGAGTCTGATTTTGCCGGTATAATTAAAAGCATTGCAGATAGATTTTTCGTGTTTGATAATATAGACAATGCAAAAAAGCATTTATTGAAAAAGGGTACTGATTTTGCGTGTTTGCTAAATGGAGATATAATTATTTCTTCACAGATGTTTCAGTCGTATGAAAATATGGAGACCCTTGAAGAGGTTTATTTAGCCGCAAAGCAGGATTTATCAAATCAAGCAGAAATCCAAGAGAAATTAGAACTGCTTATAAGTGCTGAAAATAAAGAGCTTTCTAAACTAAAAGAGCAGCAGAAGAAAATTATGCAAGAGCAAGAGATGCAAACTGCTGAAAATGTGAAAAAGCTAAAAGCTCAATTAGAAGATGCTGATAAAAATTTAGATGCTGTTAATAAAAAAATATCTGATATAGAGTTAGAAAGAACTGAAGTCTCTAAAACAGTGCTTTCTTCTGATAGTCATATTTCAAAATTGAGAAATAAAATAGATAAAATAAATGAAAAGCTTAATTCGAATAAAGATGCTACTCATAAAATAGATTTGCAAAAAAGTGAACTTGAAATGACCCTAAACTCGTTCAGGGCTAAAGCTGTTGAAAGTCTTGGAGCTGCTATTGAGGAACTTGAGAAAGAAAACAGTTCAATTTCTTTTCCTCTAGATGATAATCAAAAAGCAGATTATCTTTTAGCTCTTGATAAGCTGACAGTGAAATTAGCGCGACTTGGAAGAGTAAACCCGCTTGCATTAGAAGAATATGAATCTATTCAAGAGCGTTATACATATTTATCTGATCAGTATAATGATTTAGAGAAAACGCGTGTGAATCTTAAAAAGATTATTTCAGATTTAGAAGAGAAAATTGACGCAAGCTTCAATCTTGCATTTGATGACACTGCTAGAGAGTTTGATAAGATTTTTCAGCAGCTTTTTCCAGGCGGCGCTGGTAAATTGGTTTTGACTGATTCTGAAAATGGTGCTGGCATAGATGTGATAGCTTCTCCAGAGGGGAAGAAAATGATAAGCCTGAATCTTATGTCAGGCGGAGAAAGGTCCTTAATAGCTCTTGCTATGTTAGTGGCTATTTTCAAAGCTCGTCCATCACCATTTTATATTTTAGATGAGGTGGAAGCCGCATTAGATGATGTGAACTTGCAAAGAGTTTTAAAGCTTTTTGAAACTCTAAAATCATCTAGTCAGCTTATGATTATCACGCATCAAAAGTCTACTATGGAAGTAGCTGATACTTTATATGGTGTGACTATGAAAGGTGATGGAATTACACGAGTTTATTCCCATAAAGTAAAATAGCTTTTAGGAGCAGCAAAATATGAACGATAAAAAAAGAGTCTATTTAGATTGGGCTGCTGGATGGAGCGCTAGAAGCGAGGTAATAGACCAATTTGCAAAAAGTGCTTCTTCATTTGGCAATGCTTCATCTTATCACCAAGTAGGGCTGGAGCGCCAAAAAGAAATAGAAGATGCTCGTGAAAAAATTGCTGCTTATTTGCAAACGCGACCTAAAAACATTATTTTTACATCAGGCGGCACAGAGTCTAATAATTTAGCGCTTCAAGGTATTTACAAAAAAGCAACTGAATACGACCCAAATAAAAAGGCAATTATTACCACACCAATTGAGCATCCTAGTATAATAGAAACTGCAGAGAGTTTAGCAGGTAAAAATCTGCTTTTTGCAAAAGTAGATAAAAACGGTTTATTAGATTTAAATTTTTTTGAAAAGCTGCTTTCTCAAAATCAAACTAGCGCTGCGTTAGTTTCTGTGCAATATGTGAACAATGAAATAGGAACTCTACAAAACATTGACCGCATTGCAGCGCTTTGCAAAAAGCAAAAAATCGCTTTTCATACAGATGCTGTGCAGGCTCACAATTTCAAAACTCCAATAGATTTTTCGAAATTTGATAATGCTTTTATATCTATATCAGCTCATAAAATTGGCGGTGTGAGCGGTGCTGGAGCACTTGCAGTGCCTGATTTTTCTATTATTGCTCCAACTATTTTTGGAGGAGGGCATGAAAAAGGTTTAAGAAGTGGATCATTAAATTGCGCTGCTATTTCTGCATTTGGAAGTGCTGCAGAAATAATAGAGCGTGATAAAGAGTTTGAGGAGCGCTCATTAGCATTTGCAAAAAAAATAGTTGGAGCAATTCAAACTGATAAAGAGCTTCCACATATTCAATTAAACGGTTTACCTGTTGGTGATAAGAATAGAGTAAACTATATTTTGAATTTGCAGATAGATAGTTCAAAATCTGTAGATGAACTAGCGTATATTTTTGATTCTAATTCAGTTGCAATTAGTTTTGGGTCTGCATGCTCTGCAAAAGTTTTAGGTCCATCTAGCGTGCTTCTTGCAATTGGAAAATCTGATGCTCGGGCTAAGCACGGTTTGCGAGTGTCATTTGGTTATAAAACTGATATTTCTGATATAGATGCCTTCCTAAAATTGCTAAAGTTAGTGTAGAATGAATATATGAGTTATGAAAAAAATGATATAGTTTTAAATCGTTTTAAAATAGTTCGTCGTTTTTTAAAAATAGCTGATTTTGAAGTATATTCAGCATACGATACTCTTTTTGGTAGCGAGATTTTTTTGTATAGTACTGAAAAAAAGCCTATTGGAAAATCGCTTATTGAAAAAAGCAAATTAGTAAACTCGTCAATTATTTTGCCAATTATTTTTGAGGGAAGCACTAATTTTGAAAATAGCAGTAACGATTTTATTTACACTACTGCTTTTGTAAACGCAAAATCTTTAAGAAAGCATTTTTCAAAAAAGATGGTTCAAGAAAGTCCGCTTGATAAGAGCATGGTAAATAATTTGGTACTTTCACTAGCTAAAGAATGTGAGAAGGTTGGCAAGATTGGATTTTATCCTCTTGGTTTAAATCTTGATACAGTTCTAGTAGATGTTGATTTGAAAGTGTATGCTATTGCTCAGGGGTTAGTAGTTAATAAAGAGAATTTTAATCCGTTAGATGAATATGATTTGCAAAAAATGTCAGCAATGTGTGTATATGATTTGGTGCAGCTTTATAATTATTTGTCTGGTTCAAAAATAGATTCTATATTTCAAAATGTAGCAGAGTTTATAAATTATTTAGAAGACTCTTCTTCGCCAAAAGGTATTTCTATTGAAAGAGAAGATAATATTGTAAAGGAAGACAGTATTGTAAAAGAAGATAATAAAGAAGTTAATTCAAATGAGGTTGATAATTTAGGTGAAGATTTTATATCAAATGAAGTTGATATAGACGAATCTCTTCCAGAGCCTAATCCTCCTGCAGTTTTAGAACCTGAAAAAATAGTTTCTCAACCTAAAAGACATATAACAATTTCTTTAGTGTTTACATATCTTTTAGTTGGTATTGCATTAGCGTCAACTGTAGTTTTTGTTTTGTTTTTAACAGGAGTGCTCAAATGAGCGAAAAGCAAAACATAAATGATGTAGTGATAATTGGTTCAGGTCCAGCGGGGTACACAGCTGGGATTTATTTAGGGCGCGCAGGCATAAAACCAGTTTTAATTTCAGGGCTTTTAGAGCCGGGCGGCTCGCTGATGAAAACAGGAATTGTAGAAAATTATCCAGGCTTTCATGATGGCATTGCAGGACCTGATTTGATGGACAAAATGGAAGCACAAGCTAAAAAGTTTTCTACTGATATAATTCCTGATGATGTGGTGGAGGTGGATTTAAAAAGTGATATAAAAAAAATCACCCTGTCAAGCGGTGAAAGCATTTTAGCGAAATCTGTAATAATAGCTACAGGTGCTAAATATCGTCATTTAGGAATTGCTAGTGAAGAAGAATTTGCAGGGCGGGGTGTATCATATTGCGCTACTTGCGATGGGTTCTTTTTTTCAGGAAAGCAAGTAGCAGTAGTAGGCGGTGGAGACACTGCAGTGGGTGAAGCAATTTATTTATCATCTATTTGCTCTCGAGTCACAGTAATTCATCGCAGAGACCAGCTTCGTGCTACTAAAACGCTAGCAAACAGAGCAAAAGCAATTGAGAATATAGAGTTTATTTGGGATTCAAAAGTTTCAAAAATTGAGGGTGATGATAGCGGCGTGACAAAACTGCAATTAGAAAATGTGCACGGATCAGAAAAAAGATCATTAGACTGCGCGGGAGTTTTTATAGCTATAGGGCATACACCGTCTACATCTATATTTGAAAATCAAATAGATATGGACTCGTCAGGATACATAATTGTAAATGATAAAGGCACTCAAACTTCATGCAAAGGAGTCTTTGCTGCGGGAGATTGTGTGGACGGAAAATATCGTCAAGCTGTGATAGCAGCAGCATCAGGTGCAAAAGCTGCATTAGATGCTGATGAGCATTTGCAAAATAAAAAAGGAGAAAAATGAGCATTTATAAAAAGCTGATAATATCACTTGCATCTATTTTTGTTATAGCATTAGTTATAATTTCTGGGGTCTTTGATTCTTTTTTTGAAAAGACTGTAGCAAAAGAGTCATATGATCTTCCGTGCATTACTCCATCCACTGATAAAGCAGCGGACTATGGAAATATACATTTGAGAGTTTTGAATGCTTCATCGCATGCAGGTTTAGGGCAAGCTGTGAATCTAGCACTTGCTCAAAGAGGCTTTTCTGCGCACGGGTATGACAATTATGATGGCGGAAACCAGAATTACACAAAAATTATTTTCGGAGTTAATTCCGTAAAGCAGGCATACACACTTGCAGGCGTTTTTCCTAATGCGGTTTTGAAAATGGATAACAGAGCTGATGAGTTAATAGATGTGGTAATTGGTGAGGATTTTGTAAATCTAAAACCTGATTCTGATGATTCAAGCAATACTACGATAAGCTCTCCTCCAAACTGCAAAGATCCGTCGCAGATAAAAATGGATCAGGCTCCAGAGCATAAAGCATATAATACTACTGTTACTGATGCTAATGCTGACAATAGTAGCGAATCTAATAGCGATGGTGAATCTGATAATGGTAGTGATAGCACCACTGATAATGGTGCTACTCCTGAGCCTACTCCTACCACAAGTGCTAGCCCTGAAAATAGTGGAGCTAATGGTGAATAAAACAATTTTGATAACTGGCGGAGCAGGTTATATAGGCTCTCATACTGCTGTAGAATTAATTCAAGCAGGCTATAAAACAGTGATAGTAGATAATTTGTATAACGCATCACTTGGAGCGGTGGACGCTATTGGTGAAATCACTAGCACAGAACCTATTTTCTATAAAGGAGATTGCACTGATTCTCAATTTTTGAAAAAGGTGTTTACCGAAAATAAAATAGATGCTGTTATTCATTTTGCCGGTTATAAAGCGGTGGGAGAATCGGTAAAAAAGCCGTTAGCATACTATAAAAATAATTTAGATTCCACTATTACACTTTTAGAAGGGATGAAAGAGTTTGGATGCACAAAGTTTGTTTTTTCATCATCTGCTACTGTTTATTTAGATGAAAACGTTGTAAAATACAATGAAAAAACTACTAAAACGAATAGACCTTTTTCACCGTATGGCACTACTAAATTAGTGCAAGAATATATTTTGCAAGACACGGCACTTGGTGAGGAGTTTGAAAGTGTAGGCGGTTTGCAGGTGGTGAGTCTGAGATATTTTAATCCTATAGGAGCACATTCATCAGGCAATTTAGGGGAAGACCCTAACGGGATTCCAAATAATTTAGCACCTTATATTACGCAAGTGGCTGTTGGGAAATTAGATAGTCTGCCAATTTTTGGAGCTGATTATAGCACGCCTGATGGCACGCCTTTGAGAGATTATATACATGTTGTAGATCTTGCAAAGGGTCATCTTGCAGGATTAGATTATGTTTTTAAACAAAGCGGAAAATTTTTTGACCCTATAAACTTGGGTGCAGGAAAGCCTGTAAGCGTGTTTGAAGTGATAGCTTCATTTGAAAAAGCAGTGGGTCAAAAAATACCTTATAAAATTGTGGAGCGCCGAGCAGGAGATTTGCCTGAGTTTTTTGCCGATTGTGCAAAAGCAAAAGAAGTTTTAGGCTTTGAAACAAAACTTGATTTAGATTCTATGACAGCTGATTCTTGGCACTGGCAAAAAACTCATCCGAACGGATTTAGTAAGTAATAATAAAAAGTTTCAAAACTTATTAAATGTCATAATTTTATTATAAATGATTATTGTATTTTGCTTTAATTTTAGATGTGATAGCATTTAGATATGGTAGCAAATAAAAAAACTAAAGTGTTTATTGTAGATGATGACGCCTCTTTAGTGGAGATGCTGTCATTAGTGCTAAAAGATGCAGGTATGGAAGTGGTAGTAGCCTATGACGCAAAGACTGCTTTATCAAATTATGAAACCCTAGATCCGGATTTAATTTTGCTTGATTATATGCTTCCAGGATTAATGGGAATAGGCGTTTTGAAAAAAATTAGACAAACATCATCTGTTCCTATAATTATGTTAACAGCTATATCTGATACAGATGTGATTGTAGAATCTTTAGAATCAGGTGCTAATGGTTACTTAACAAAGCCTATTAATTCTGCAGAGCTTATTGCAAGAATTCGATCTGTTTTAAATACTGTAGCTGGTGCAAAAATTGCAGCAGAAGAAGAAAGAGAGCAACAGTATGTTGATTATACAAAAATTAAATTAAAAAACATTTTAATTTCGCCAATGCATAGAACAGTATATAGAGATGATAAGAAACTTCATTTAACTAATTTAGAGTTTCAATTTTTAATTGCTTTAGTAGAAAATCCTGATAGATTTTTTTCAAGAGAAGAGCTATTGGAAAAGATATGGGGTCAGAAAAATGATGCTGATCAAAAGATAATTTCTGTTTTAGTTGGAAGACTTAGAGAGAAAATTGAAAAGGATCCAAAGCATCCTCGTATTATTGAAACTGTTAGAGGAGTAGGATACGCTTTAGGCGTAGAGGTGGAATATCTTTAAAATAGTCAGGCGAATAAGCTCGCACTATAGTATTAAAATATATTTTTATGTGGTCTGTTTAGGAGTTTTAGGAGCTTTTGCTTCATATCTTTTATCGGGAGTCGTTTTAGAAAGAGAGCTGGTAAACTCAGAGCTTCAAGATATAAAAGCGTCTGCAGGATATTCATTTAGAAATATAGCACGTGATCAAGTGATAATATCTATTTTAACAAAAAATTATAATAATACTACAAATAAGACTAATGTTTTAGAGCAGATTAAGGAATTATCGGGTTCAAATGTGGTAGCTGTTTATTATTGGAACGAACTGACTGGTCGCATTAACAATTCTTGGATAAATGGTAGCGTTTATACGCCTAGTATTCCAAATGATTATATAAATCAGGTAAATAGCTTGAATAGTAAAGATACTCTTGATTCAGACCCCACAATTTTGAAACAAACTAATAATTATTTTCCTAGCAATTATGTTTTATTAGGAAAAACGCTTAATATAGATAATATAAAATTTGGTGTTATCTTAGTTTATGATCTGGGGAAAGAATATAAGCTTGCACAAGATACATCATTTTTAGCTTCTGCTATAACCACTGAAATAATAATTATTATGTTAATTAGCGTTTCATTTGTTTTGAGGCGAACAATGAGAATCACAAGAGACTTATTTAATGCTTCAGAGTCTATTTCTAAAAGGGATTATTCTAAAAAAGTGACAGTGAAAGGGTCTGATGAATTTGCACTTCTTGCAGAAACTTTTAATAATATGCAAGACACTGTCAAAAATAATGAAGATGCTCAAAAGCGATTTGTGTCTGATGTCTCACATGAGCTAAAAGCGCCGGTGGCATCTTTGACTATGGCTAGTGAATATATTTATGCCGCAAGAGACACTATTCCAGAGAAGCTTTTACCATCTGTTGAGATTTTATATAAGCGCACAGATGATTTTCGTAAACTTCTTGAAGACCTTTTGGAAATATCGAGAAGCGATTTTGGAGCTGTTAACTTGCATAAAGAGCCTGTGAATGTTGAAGAATTAGTTAAAAAAGTAAAAGCATCTTTAGCAGAGTTTACAAAAAAAGCAGGCATTTCTATTTTGGTGCAATCGCAATTTCTTCCTCATGGGGAAGCCGAAGAGCATATTGTGCAAGCTGATTATATTAAGCTCACACGAGTGATTAAAAATCTTTTAACAAATGCTATAGATTATTCTGAGGGAAAGCCTGTGAAAGTTTTAATTAGTGAAGATGATAAAAATGTGTTAATTAGTGTGATAGATAAAGGTCCAGGAATTGACAAAGCTAATCAAAGTAAAGTGTTTGATAGATTTTTCCGATTGGACCCATCAAGGCAGCGCACTATTGGAGGAACAGGTTTAGGGCTCACAATTGCCAAAGTGGATATTGAAGAGCATGGCGGAACTCTTACTTTAAAATCTAGAAAAGGAAGCGGTTCTACATTCACTATTAGCATTCCTAAATCTTGAAAAGAGATTATGTTTTATAAATTCGTTCGTTCAGCCATCACAGGTCCTATCTGCTCTGGAAAGACCACTATTTCTGATCAGCTCAAAAATAAAGGGTCAATAATTATTTCGTGGGATGATATATATTCAGATCTCCTAAAGCATGATAAGCTTTTGCAAACTAGAATCAAAACAGCTTTTTCTATATATGATAAAAGCGGAAAGTCTGAAACTCAAAATATAATAGACAGTTTAAAATCAGTTGTTTTTACTGATAAAAAGGCTTTAGCTTTTTTAAACTCTATAACACATCCTATAATTTCAAAAAAGGCTTTTGAAAAAGAAAAAGAGTTAGTAAAAAATTATGAAAGCTCAGGGCAGCAGTCACCAGATCCTGATGAACTTTATCCCTTAGTAGTTCATGAAGTGCCTTTACTATATCAAGCTGGTTTGCAGAATAAATTTGACAGAATATATATATGTCTTGCAGCAAATGCTACATTGCTTGACAGGGTCCAAAAAAGGTATGACATAGATAAGCAGGAAGCACAAAGAAGAATAGATGCTACACAGTTTAATTTTCCTGTAAATGACGATAAGGTCATAGTTGTTAACACATAAATGCTGATATACTTAATATATGAAAAAACCGATATCTCGTTTTTCAAATTTTAAAATGTTTAAAGGGTTTCGTCAGTTCTTAGAGAACTCAGACGCTTTATCATTAGCTGTCGGTGTAGTGGTAGGAGCAGCATTTAAGGATTTAGTCACCGCTGTTATGAACTCATTTATCTATCCTTTAATTAGTGCTATTTTTGGACACCAGCATTTTTCTGAAACATTATTTTTTACTTTAAACGGAGTTGAGATTCATTATGGGGCGCTAATTTCTGCACTTTTGAATTTCATACTTATTATGTTTGCAGTATATTATTTTTTCATAGTTCCCGTAAATAAATTAGCTTCTATTGCAAATGTAGATATTGAAATAGCTACAAAAGGTAAAAAGCATGAGACTAATTTAGATGATGTGGCAAAGCTGATAAAAGAGAATAATAGACTGCTTGCAAGTTTACAAAAGGAAGCGAACTAATATGATTCAAATAGTGAAAAAAAATGAGAAAATAGACAAATCTTTTTTAGATGAAGTAATCAAAAAAATTGAAGCTAATGGAAAAACTGCAACTGATAAAAAAGATGTAGATAATCCAGAGCTGATTTTGTCTTTAGGCGGTGATGGCACTGTTTTAGAAGCTGCAGAAATAGCCTATAAAACAGAAGTTGCTTATAAAACAAGTGCGCCAATTTTGCCGATAAACTTGGGAAGAGTTGGATTTTTAACATCAGCAGATTTTGAGGACACTCAAACTGCTTTAGATAAGTATTTTGCAGGAGATTATAAAATTGAAAAAAGAAAACTCTTGAAAGTGGATGGCGGCCAGGGAAATGGCTGGGCTCTAAATGAGGTGGCTATTGAAAAAGCTAATCCCTCAAAAATGCTAGCGCTGTCTATATTAGTAGATGGTAAAGTGCTTTCTACCTATGGAGCAGATGGGATTATATGCTCCACTGCCACAGGCTCTACAGCTCATGCTTTTTCTGCAGGAGGCCCTATTATATTTCCAGATGTGGATGCGATTGTTATAATTCCAATAGCAGCTCATGCGCTGTTTTCAAAACCAATAATAGTAGGAGAAAAAACTAAAATTGAAATAAAGATTTTATCTGATTCACCATCAAGTGCTGTTATTAGTTTTGATGGTAGGCGAAATGTGACTCTTAATCCAGACTCAGTGCTTGATATTTGCTTTTCTAATTCATCTATAGATTTTGTGAGTTTTGATGAAAACTCTTTCACATCAAAAGTGGTAGACAAGTTTCAGCTGCCAGTTCACGAGTGGAGATATATTGACAACTCAAAATAAGGCGTTTCAAAAATGACACTGGCCCCAAATAAAAAACATATTGCTTCTTTAGTAAGCTATTTTGAATCAGGAATAAAACTAAATACTGACAAAAAAATTGGTTTAGAGTTAGAGCATTTTGTAGTTGATAAAAACGGAAATAGTGTTTCATATTTTGGTACAAATTCTGACAGTGTATATTCTGACAAGGCGGGAGTTGAAAAAATCTTGCAAGAGATGAAGCCATATTTTACTGAATATGAATACGAGAATGATTATTTAATTGGTATGAGCAATGCTGATGCTGTTATATCATTGGAGCCAGGCGCGCAGTTAGAGATTTCTATTAGTCCGTGCGCAAGTGCCGAAGAGGGGTTTGATTTGTATAAAAAGGTTCGTTTGCAAATTGAAAGCGTTTTAGAAAAAAGAGATTATAGGCTTGAAACTTTTGGATACCGTAAAAAAGAAAAAGCCGAAGATATAGACATTATTCCTAAAAAAAGATATAAAGTGTTTAATGAGCTTTTTGTGAATGACAGAGCTGAGGGCAAAAAAATGATGCGGGGAACAGCTTCTACTCAAGTGAGTTTAGATTATTTTTCAGAACTAGATGCTATAGACAAGTTTCAGCATTTTTTTGCCTTAGGTCCTATATGGGCGCTGCTTTTTACTAACACACCTTATTTTGAGGGACGCGAAAATCATGAACCCCTTTTGCGTTCTGATATTTGGTATCACACAGATTATCAAAGAGCAGGCATTATAAAAGATGTGTTTGATAAAGGCTATTCTTTTGAAAAGTATGCTGCACTAGTTGACACCACACCTTTGCTTGTAACAGAGAGCGGAAATGCTAACGGAAAATCTGCTGCCCAAGTTTACCCTGATAGGCAGCTCAAAAAGTCTGAAATAGAATATATTATTTCTAATTTATTTTTTGATGTGAGGATGAAAAACTTTTTAGAATTGAGAACAGTTGACTCTCTTCCAGAAAAGGATTTATTAGAGTTTATGACTAGCGTTTACAGCACTATTTATAATGAGAAAAAATATGATGCAGTAAAAAATCTTTTAGGTCAATTGGATTTTGAAAGAGTGAAAACTGCAAAACTTGATATTATAAAAAACGGTTTTTCTGCAAAGCCATATGGAAAAAGTGTTAGTCAGTTTAGAGACTTGCTTTTGCACTGATTTTTTAGTGATTAATTTCAAGATTAATTAACTTTTTCCAATTATATCTTTTATGGCTTCCCATGAAAGCAGAGCGCATTTAATTCTTGCGGGAAAGCGAGCCACTCCCTGAAAAGCTGATAAATCTCCAAGAGCATCCATTTTTTTATCATCTAAACCCTCTCCGCGTGAGTTCATAAGCTCAAAAAATAAATTATAAAACTCTAGCACTTTGTTAATATCTTTTCCTGGTAAAAACTCTCCTAAATAATTTGCAGCTGCCTGAGATATATTGCAGCCCTCACCAGTCCAAAAGTATTCCACAATTTTAGAGTTTTCAATCAAGGCAGCTGCAAATACTTTGTCACCGCAGCTTGGGTTAAACTGTTTAGAAATTATATAATTTTTGTTTTTGGTTTTTTGTGTAAAGCAGTCTATAGAAAGTTTATTATTTTCCTCTTTTGACAAGTCTAAAATAATTTCTTGGTACATCTGTTTTAGGTCAGAACTAATCTCCATAATTTCAGTATATCAGGTGCCAAAACTTATGGACTGTAGTTAATTATTACAATTTTGTTATATTCACAGTCTGAATAACTTAATTATTCTTTTTGATTGTAGAATTAGTTTATGAAGGTCAAACTTTTGGTCAAAAGAATGGATTATTCTAAGTCTTTTTATTATCTAGCTATTGGGGGCCTTGGTGCGGGCGCACTTGCAGCTCTTTATAGTATAATTCATTTTATCATAAAATATGGATTCCCTGAATTTTATATTTTTTCTAAAAGTGATACTGTAGGTTCAATGATTCTTTTATTTTTTCTTCCATTTACTCTTATTACATCTTATTGTTTTTTTCTAATTTATTTTTTTGAAAAAAAATTTAATTTTAATTTATTTCCTTTTAAAAATAAAAATTATAAAAATAATTTAAAAAAGTTCTGAAATGAAAACAATATATAACACTAAACAGCGAGATTATTTTTTGAATTTAGTTTTTGTTTTTGTGATAAAACCATTTTTTATTAATCTTGGACGAGAAAAAGCCTATCAAACTTCTCGAAATTACTATTGTGAACCGGGAGCTATAACAAATAAAGCTATAGATCAATTTGAAACAGATGTGTGGGTGGCAAGAGATATTACAAATATTGTCATTACTATAGAAAAAGCTAATAAAGAAAGGCAATATCATGAGTATCAAGCTTGGTTGGCAGAACAAGAGAGATTAAGAAAACTACAAGCTTCTAGATATTATTATGCTGGTGGTAGGCAACTTTGTTCAATTGATGTTAAAGAATATATATGCATGGAGAATAATAGTTTTAGAGGCATTTATAGAAATAATTATTCTTCTGATATGAATCAATGGGCTTTTAAATTTGGTGAAGGCATCTTAACTGGTCAAAATACATACTATTTAAATAAATATAGGTATTCTGGTTTTAATTTTGGAAAGGCGTTTGGATCTATAGGTTCTGGTTATACAGTTGGATCTGGTATTTATTCAAATATTCAAAAAGGGAGTTCATGGCAAAAAACTACTTATGATGCAGGGGTAGATATCGGAATAGAGGCTGGTGCAATTATACTTAATTCAATGGCATTTGGTGCGGTAGGGGGTCCAGCCGGATTATTGCTGGGTTTTGCTCTTGGACTTACATTTACTTTCTTAATGAGAGATGCACCGATAAATGGAAAATCAGTTGCAGATTGGACAAAAGGGATGATTAAATAATGTTAGAAAATAAGATGAAAATGAAATATATTAGATTATACGCTTTTAGTCTAGTGTATCTTTATTCTTTTTTTCTTTTTGGGACATTTGCAATATATTATAACATGCATTATATTGAAAAAATAGATGTCTCAAACTCGAATTTTTATATAATAGGCGTCTTATTTTTATTATCCATTCTCGCATCTTTATTACAGTTAATATATGTTCTTATAAAAAAAGAATTATCCAAATTTCAATATTTTGTTTGTCTGTGTAACCGTATTTTATTACTATTTCCATTTTTATTTGTAATGTCGTGTATTATATTAAACGGAAATCTTTTATATATATTTTTTTTCATATGTATAAATATACTTGCATGCGTAATTATTAGATTATTTATTAAAAGAAATAAAAAAAATATAATTGCTAATCGGACATTATTCTATATAAGAGATCAAAATTCATCTTATCAGTCAAAAATAATTGCAATGGCTGTGATAGGAAATTCTATAATTAATATACTATTTCATGTTGAATCATCAACTTTTAATTTATCACAAGATATATGGATATTTATAATATCTTTACTTCTTCAATATGTAATTGTTGGCTTGATTTTTACGTATTTTAGAACATTACTTTGGGCAAAATATGAGTATTCGCAATTATCGTCTAAAGAAAAAAAGCACGGAATTGTAAAGGCATTGTTAAAATGAACAAAACTTATAATTTCAATACTCAAAGCTACTTTTTTAATTTAGTTTTTGCTGTTGCAATAAAGCCATTTTATATTAATCTTGGACGAGAAAAGGCTTATCAAACATCTAGAAATTACTATTTTTCGACAGAGGTAATGTAACTATAATGAAAAAGATTATTATTTTTATTGTGGGATTGCACGATATTACTGATGACCAACTTGTTAGCTATGTAAAAACAAGTCCCAAAAGAATACCATTGTCAAAACGGTCATTTTTAGATGAACACTCTCTGGAGTTTTTATGCATTCTATTTTTGGTTATAGTTGAATTGGGAGCATTTAATAAAATTAGTTTACTAATACATTTATTATTTATATTATATATATTTTTTGAAATTTTAATTAATACAAAATATAAAGTATTTAATCGTTTTATAAAAGATTTTATTACTTCATTTATTTTATCTGTAATAGTTATTTATGCACCAGTAATTTATCTTGAATTTCATTTCATTTATTTTATTTGTCAATATGTTTTTGTGTATATTCTTTTCTTTCTTTTTTTTAGATATTTATTAAGAAAAAGAATATTTAAAAAAAGAAAAAAATTTCAAGTTGTAATTGATAGTTTTAGTCTAGGGGTATCGTCATCTTTTAATTATATGGTTATTTATTTTATATTGAAGTATAATTTTCCAGAAACTTATAATTTTATTAACCAAAATGAATATTTTATTAGTTCGGTATGTTTAATTCTCTCAACACTTATTTTAGTTATTTCCTATATGTCTATTGTCGGCTACATAATTGAAAAAAGAACAGGAATAAATTGGTATAGGGCAACAACATTCAGGAATCAAATGTCTAAAAATGATTACAATAGAAACTGTAAAACAAAATGAAAAATTGCCCTATTATATTATCAAAAAAAACTATTTGTAAAATTGTTATTCCATTAGTATTTATATTATTCGTATTTTTATTTCCGCCTCCTGCTTTTTGTTCTTTTTTTGGATTCCACGATAATTATACCAGATATCTTTTTTCTATTAGATACCCTATTTATCAACATGAAGCAAATGTGTGTTTGGAAAGATTTGAAATTGAGAAAAACACAGGAAGTCTAGAAAAACAGTGGAATGGTTATGCGTGTAAAGTTTCTCCTATTAGTTGGTTTCTAGTTAATAATCCATTAGTAGATGATTATAAAAATAGAAAAGTTGTATTTTTTCAAACATATGTTTCATTTTTGAGTAATATGGGAGGATTTATTTATTGTGATAAATGTGAATTAAAAGAAGGAGATATTGCTAATGCATCATTAATTTATAATATAATATACTTAAAGGATAATTGGTATTTTGTCCAGATGACATAGTAATGAATTTATAGGAAGGTAGCAACACATTGAGAATTCACAATAAAATGATATGTATTATTAGAGAACAGAATTACTTTTTGCAATATATCTATGCTGTTCTGATAGCTCAATATTATATTAATCTTGGACGAGAAAAAGCTTATCAAACATCTAGAAATTACTATTGTGAGCCAGGAGCTATAACGAATAAAGCTATTGCACAATTTGAATCTGATGTGTGGACAGAAAGAGATTCAGCAAATGCAGCAATTGCTGCAGAGAAAGCAAATAAAGAGCAACAATACTGGGATTATCAAGCCTTATTAGCATGGTTAGCATCGCACGGAGCATCTGGTGGTAGGTTAATAGACTCAGTAGATTTATGTTCTAGTAATATCGTTAATTATGTTTGCAAAAGAGATAGTAATTCCTCATCTGGGTATAGTTATAATCTAGATGTTTATAGAGGTATTAATGTAATTCTTGATCTTGTTATTGGCGTACTCCTAGATGCAACAAACCAGATATTTGTTCCTGCAGCAAATCCTGTATTGGGAATAATTGCTGGAGCGGTTACAGCATTTGTTCTTTCATATTTGAGTAGTCAGTTTAAGCCAACTGTAAAATATCAAACATACCAATTTTTTGGAGTTTAATATGAAAAAAAATAAATTATATACATTAGATAGTGAAATAAATATAACAGGAACTAATATAAATTTAAATTCAGATTTGCTGGTTGTTGTTTCTAATATAACAGCGATATTATGGTGTTCAGTATTAGCTTTTTTAAATTATCATACTCATTCAATTTGTATATACTTTGATGTGATTAGTTTATTGGTACTAATTGTGACCTTTGTTCTTTTTCAAGTTACTAAGAAAAGAAATAGTGATTCTTTAAAGCGGGCGATAGTACTGTATCAGACTTTAATTTTACTTTTAGATTCAGCTTCTTGGTATATAATATCATACTTAAAAAATGAAAACATTTTTTTGATGATCTTTTTATTTTATTTTATAATTTCTTTATCTCCATTTATTATATACATATTTGTAAGACCTTATAAGAGAACTATACAAAGTAAAAAGAAAGGATTTATAATATCGTGTTTTTCAATTTTTTTGTTTCCAAGAGCATTAGATGCCACACTAAACCTAATGAATATAAGGATACCTACTTTTATCCAACAGACACTATTTTTAGTGTCTAGCACAATGTTGATATTATTATTTATAGTTATAATAAGTCTTTTAGGATCTGAGAATAAATATATTAGACATCAAGAAAAATTTAAATCTTATAAAGAACACGACTTGAAGAAGAATAAAAAATAGAATGAAATTTTCGAAAGTGTCTAAAGGTAAATTAATCGCTATAATATCTGCAGCAATTATAGTTTTTTGCGGGCTGCTTGGTGGAATAGCTTATCAAGTTTTGAATAATATGCACGCATTTACTAATTATCATGAGGCTGATAAGTCTATAGATGGTTATTTTGAAAATGTTGATAATCCAAAATTATGTGGCAAATATACAGGAAACTTTCAAGATGGTTTATATGAAGATAAAGGTGTATTTATTTATTGCAATGGTGATACATATGATGGCAGCTGGCACGAGGGGTAAAAAGCGGTGAATGGTTAAATGATAGTTTTGTAGGGTAATTTAGTTATTTAATGACTCGTTATTAGCAATTGTTATTTAATGATAAACTTAAAATATCCCGTATGTTAAGTTAATAGTAGTGTATATTGTATTAACAGTAGCGTAAATAGGAGAATTCGCATAGTGGCCTAGTGCGCACGCTTGGAAAGCGTGTTGGGTGTTAAAGCCCTCGGGGGTTCGAATCCCCCATTCTCCGCATTATTTTTTGAAAACGAAAAAGAGGTAAAAATGATTGAAAAAAGAAATGTTTTAGCAGTGGTGCTAGCAGGGGGAAGAGGTCAGCGATTAGCTCCCCTTACAGATATAAGAAGCAAACCTGCTGTGCCGTTTGCAGGCACTTATAGATTAGTGGATTTTCCGCTGTCAAATCTTATAAACTCTGGATACTCAAAAATAATTGTGTTAACGCAATATAAATCGCATTCATTGAATAAGCATATTTCCACAAACTTTGCTATGTCAAAGCTATTAGGCACATTTGTAACGCCTGTTCCAGCACAGCAGACTCATGGGGAGCATTGGTATAGAGGTTCTGCAGATGCTATTTATCAGTCAAAGTCTATTATAGATGATGAAAGACCAGACATCATTGTTGTGGTAGGTGCGGATCACGTTTATCGTATGGATTTTGCACAAATGGTTCAGTCTCATATTAAATCAGGGCTTGAGTTTACAGTAGCTGGCATTAGACAGGAAAAAGCTCTTTCAAAAGAGTTTGGAATTATCACACCAGGCGAAAATAATAAGATTAAAGAGTTTTTGGAAAAGCCAGAAAATCCTGTTGGACTTCCTGATAGTCCAGATGAGGTTTTAGCATCTATGGGCAATTATGTAGCAAATGCTGATGCACTTTTAGAGGCTATTGGAGATGACACAAAAAGCGAGGACACCACTCATGATATGGGCGGCGATATAGTTCCATATTTTGTGAAAAAAGGAACTGCAGGGTATTATGATTTCAAAGAAAATAAGATTCCAGGTCAAAGCCCTGAGGCGGTTCACTATTGGAGAGATGTGGGGACGTTAGATGCTTTTTATGATTCGCATATGGATTTGAATTCGCCTAATCCAGAGTTTGATTTATATAATCGTTCATGGCCTATATTTGCTGGAAACTCTAATTTGCCGCCTGCAAAGTTTGTTCATAATTATGAGGGCAGACGAGGCGTGGCATTTCGTTCATTAGTTTCTCCGGGCACAATTATTTCAGGTGCTGAGGTTAGCAATTCAATAGTGGGTGTGAATGTGAAAATTAATTCATGGTCCACAGTCTGCTCGTCAATTGTGTTTTCTGATGTTGTGATTATGAGACACGCTCGCGTGAATAAGGCTATACTTGATAGAGATGTGCTTGTGGAAGAGGGTGCTACAGTGGGTGTAGATAAGCAGCTTGATTTATCTCGTGGATTTACTGTCACAGATTCGGGAATTACAGTAGTGCCAAGAGGTTTTAGAGTTAAAGCTGTATAAAATTAGTCCTGTATAAATTAAATTAGTACTGTATAAATTAGCCGCGTAAAACAGCTACTAATTTAGCGGTTTGCTCTCCCCATTTGGAAAACTCTTTTTCAGATTCTAAAACGGTGCATTGAGCAGTTGATATTCCTTGAGATATATAATCTGTGAAATCAGGATTAGATATTTCGCGGTTTGAAAAATAATATGAGATTTCCGAAGCTGTTGGTTCATGACCTATTAGCATAAGATTTTTTACAGAGTTTGCTGTTTGGTTTATTACTGCAACAATTTCACTTTCTATTTGTCTGTATAAAGTGTATTTGTATTCCACTTCTGCATCATCGCCAAAAACTTTAGAAACTTCTTCAAGGGTTTGCCGTGCACGGGTGGCTCCTGAGCAAATAATTAAATCGGGTATAAGGCCTATTTCGCGAATTGCGCGTGCTGTGTTTTTTACTCTTTCACGTCCACTTTCTAAAAGGGTTCGCGCTTCGTCTGTTCCAGCTTCAATGCTTGTATTTGATTTGCCATGTCTCAAATAAAGCAAATGTTTTGCATTATAGTCTATTTCTTCAGACATACTATTAGTATACCAGCATATAAAAATATGAGCGCAATAAGTTTATCATTATATTAAATGCTATTATGGTAAACTGTTAATGTTATTCCCCGTGGTGTAATTGGCAGCACGCCAGCTTTTGGTGCTTGTAGTCGAGGTTCGAGTCCTTGCGGGGAAGCGTGGTGGATAATGTAATTATTTTAGCAGCCGGTGAGGGCACTCGTATGAAATCTTCCACACCTAAAGTGCTTCATAAATTGTGCGGAAAAGAAATTATCCAAAGAGTTTTAGAAACTGCAACAGAGCTAAATCCGAAAACAATTGTAGTGGTTTTGAAGCACGAAATGCAAAAAGTTCAATCGTTTATTGAGGCGCTTAATATACCAAATATAAAATTTGTGGAGCAGTCAGATATTATGGGAACTGGTCAAGCTGTGAAAGATGCTTTGCAAGTTATAGATAATAAAACTTACACTTATGTGATAGCAGGAGACACTCCATTAATTTCGGGAGCAGTTTTGAAAAAAATGTTTGAAGCACATAAGGATGCTCGTGCAAAGGCTACTATTTTGACAACTCAAATTCAGAACCCTACAGGATTTGGAAGAATAGTAAGAGATGGTAAAAAGCTCAAAATTGTAGAGCAAACAGATGCAAGCAAAAGTGAGTTAGAGATAAAGGAAGTAAACACTTCAAACTATATTTTTGATATTCCAACTGTATTAGAGTTTATAAATAATTTAGATACTAATAACTCAAAAAGAGAGGTTTATCTTACTGATATTATTGAGTTTATATCAAATGAGTCTACTGTGGAAACTGTGGAAGCTCAAAATCCAGCAGAGGTTTTGGGGGTAAATAATCGAGTCCAGCTTGCAGAGCTTTCGGCCTATAAGTATTTTGAAAACGCGAAAGCTCATATGCTAAACGGAGTCACAATTGTTGATCCAAAAGCTACATATATAGATGATAATGTGCTAATTGGTCAAGATGCTACAATCCTGCCAGGGTGTGTGATAAGCTCTGATGTGCAAATTGGAAAAGGCGCTACAGTTGGACCATATTCGTATTTAAGACCTGGCACAAATCTTGGAGACGGTGGAAAAATTGGTGCATTTGTGGAAACTAAAAACGCAAAAATTGGCAAAGGCTCCAAAGTGCCTCATCTATCTTATGTGGGCGATGCGCAAATTGGTGAAAACACAAATATCGGCGCTGGCTCAATTTTTGCTAATTATGATGGAAAAAATAAGCATCAAACTCTTGTAGGGAGCAACTGCAAAATAGGATCTGATACTGTAATAGTAGCACCAAAAAAAATTGGAAACAATGTTTATACAGGAGCAGGGACTGTGGTGCTAGAAGATATTAAAGATGGTGAAAAAGTGGTTAGTCAAAATAAAAATAGGAAAATCTAATACAGAAATAGGGGAATATAATGGCTTCAAAAAAACTCAAAATAGATCAGACTAAAAAGCTGATTTTGACATCTGGTAGAGCGTCTGTTTATCTTGCAAAAGAGGTGGCAGAAAACTTGGGCGTGGAGCTGCTTCCTACAAAAGCATATAATTTTGCAAACGGAGAAATCTATGTAAGATTTAATGAGTCTGTAAGAGGTGCAAGCGTTTTTGTTTTTCAAACTCATTGTGACCCTATAAATGATAATATAATGGAGCAGCTAATTATGATTGACGCTTTGAAAAGAGCATCTGCTAGAAACATTACTGTTGTGATTCCGTGCTTAGGATATTCTCGTCAAGATAAAAAAAGTTTAGGAAGAGAGCCTATCACTTCAAGACTTATTTTTGATATGTTTACCGCTGCTGGTGCTAGCAGAATTGTGAGTATAGATATGCACGCAGCTCAGGCGCAAGGATTTTTTGACGGACCTGTGGACCATTTAACTGCTCAAGATGTTTTATCTGAAAAAGTGAATCAGTTAGTAAAGTCTGATAAGGTTACTATTGTTTCACCTGATGCTGGCAGAATAAGAGTTTCTGAGGAATGGGTTACAAAGTTTCCTAATGCAAAATTGGCTTTTGTTCATAAAACTCGCGATGTCACGCAGCCTAATGTTTCAAAGGTTGGAAAAATAGTAGGCGATGTGGAGGGAAGAGACTGCATAGTTGTAGATGATTTAATTGACACTGCTGGCACTATTGCAAAAAGTGTGGAAGCTGTGAAAAAGGCAGGAGCTAAAAATATATATGTGGTAGGAACTCATGCAGTTTTTTCGCCACCTGCAGTTGAAAAACTTTCTGAGTGCGCAGCTGAAAAAGTGATAGTCACAAACAGTTTGCCAATCACAGATGAAAAGAAGTTTTCAAAATTGGAAGTGGTTTCTATAGCGCCACTTTTGGCTAGAGCTCTAAAAGCGATATTTGCTGAAAAATCAGTAGCATCTTTATTCGGACCTGAATCCTAAAAGAGCTTGAATGATTGAAAACTTTTATTCTGTAATTCCTGCGGGAGGCGGAGGAACGCGACTTTGGCCTTTGAGCAGAAAATCGTCTCCAAAGTTTTTGTATGATTTAACGGGGGAATCTCGTTCACTTTTGCAATCTACTGTTGATAGATTAAGTGTTATATCAAAGCATGAAAATATATTAGTGATTACGGGTCAATCTCATTTAGATTCTGTGATTAGGCAGCTGCCCGAGCTAAACTCAGATTCATTTATTGACGAAGTGGAGCCTCGTGATTCTATGGCGGCTATAGGGTTGGCAGCTGCCATTTTGCAGTTGCGACATGGCGATGTGGTATTTGGCTCTTTTGCAGCAGATCATGTGATAGAAGATAAAGACGGCGAATTTGAAAGCGCTGTGAAAAAAGCTCAAGATGCTGCAAATGACGGATATATTGCAACTATTGGAATAAAACCAAATTCGCCGTCTACTGCTTTTGGGTATATTGAAGAGGGTAAGCAACTGGTGGGCGGCACTTATCTGATAAAAAAATTCGTAGAAAAACCAACTGAGCAGTTGGCAAAAAAATATGTAGAATCTGGTAGATTTTTATGGAATGCAGGCATTTTTATATCTAAAACATCTGTGATGTTAGAAGCTCTAAAAATACAAAAACCAAAGCTCTATGATGGCATTATGAAAATTGCTAATGCTTGGGACACGCCTCGCAGACTAACAGTTCAAAATGCTGAATGGGCTGCTCTTGAAAAGGTGGCAATAGATTATGCTATTGCAGAGCCTGTTTCAAAAAAAGGGATGATGGCTGTGGTTCCTGGCAATTTTGAATGGACTGATGTAGGAGATTGGGACGCTATTGCTACACTTATTCAAAAGTCAGACACTGCAAATTCGTGTGCGTCTGGTCAAAATGTGACTCTTGGCAATTCTGAGTTTATTCACACAATAAACTCTCATGACAATATAATTTTTGATTCACAGGAAAAGCTGATTGTTCTACTAGGCGTGGATGATTTAGCGGTGATAGATTCTGGTGACGCTATATTGGTAACAAAGAGACAAATCGCTCAAAAAGTAAAAGATATTATTCCGCATCTTGAAGATGAAGATTTGGACAAGTTTATTTAATTTAAAACGTTTATTTGATTAGCAAAAAGACGCCAACGCCTATAGCAGATGCTAGAAAAGCCGTGATAACAATTGAAAGAACTATGGCGCGACGAGTCCAAACTTTTCTATAAACTCCACTAGGAGCAGCTGCATTTTCATCCATAAATATATTTTAGCACCGTTTTATATAAAAGCAGATGTTTTATATAAATAACATTATTTTTCCAAACTCTTATTCAAAACATGATAGCATAATTGTATGAAGCAAAAACTGGTAACATTAGCCCTTGTCCTTGGAGGATTTTGTTTTGCACTGAGTCTATTTGTTCCTATGACTCTTGCACCGAAAATAGGAGCTGAATTTGGAGCTCTCACAGCAGACTGGATGACGAATTTATAT
>JAITBJ010000029.1 GCA_031283665.1 Candidatus Opitulatrix cubana | reverse complement strand
GTATAGCATTATTTACTGCAGATGATTTAGGCAAATCAATCTGTATAAACAGCAATTTGTCTTGGATTTGCTCAGGCAATTTATAAGTAAAATTAGTTTTAGCCGATAAAGAAAAACTGGTTTGACCGCCACTTATCTCAGAGAACAGTTTTGACAAATCATAACTTTGTAATTTATCTACATTCGGAGGTGCAAAAGTATCAGAGCTATTATCTATATCTATTCCCGAAATCAAAGATGCCACAGTTTGTTTATTATCAAAATCTTTAATATCAGAATACGTTTTATCAGTTGCATATCCTAATGAAAAAACAGAATCATTTTGCCAAACACCAGGCTCTATTTGTTTATAGCCTGATACTAAAAAAGGAGGTTTATTATCCAAAGAAAAAGCATGTTTATTTCCAAGAAGCACGCTTGCAAACGGACTATATGTAGGAGCTATAACTGAAGTAGCAGATGTGAACGGCGACCATGTATATTCATGCACATAGTCTGACCAAGATTTTGAAAAAAGGGAAGAATAGATGCCACTAGAAAAATAGTTTTTATCAAAAATCACATTATACGGTGGCTCTTCAGATGAGTTTTTATTTATCACAGAAGATCTGTAAACAGTGCTATTGAGAGCAAATGTAGTTTGAATTTTTTCAGAAAGTCCAGGATCTGTTAATCGTTTTTCTATATAAGTTTCCTGATATTTAGTTTCTTTACTCGGTAAATTATTTACAATAGCAGGACTAACAATTGCAAAAATAAGCGCTACGGATAAAAAACTAATAGCAAGTTTATAGTTTATGAATTTAACAGTTTTAAGTGGTTTTTGAATATATGAAAAAAGAATTGCAATAAATAATATAGCAATTGGGATAAGAGGTATTAAGGATTTTGGAGTTTTATACATTCCTCCGTTTGCGATAAACGAAAAAATAGGTATGCATGTGAGTGTCAGAAATAAAATGCTTACAACTCTCACATTTAGTTTTTTAGAGAAAACTAATGCAACAGCCACAATAAATGCAGCGCCACCCAGCCCTAAAGTAAATGCCATAGTTTGACCGGTAGAAATATAAAAAGTGTCGATAGAAGGAAAAAACAAATCAAAAAAACTGTAGATTTTTGTACCTTGTCTAGCAGACTGCCTCACAGCAAGAAATGTAGGTAGCAAAATAAACATTGCAAGCATTAAACCCGCTAGAAGCGATCCAACAACTTTGAGCATATCAAAAATAAACTTTTTAAAATTGAACTTGTTATTGGTTTTTTCACTCTTAGGATTTTTTTCTAGCCAAACAAAAATAGTATAAAGACCTATACATATAAAACATCCAGGAATATAAAAAAAGCTAATCTGTGCAATAAGAAAACTGCAAACGACTAAAACCAAAAACTTTTTGCTAGAAAAAAATCCGTTTCTTAAAAGAGGAACGCTGAAGTCTATTCTGTCAATAACTATCAGAGCTAATATCAAAAACGGGAAATAATCTATAAACATATAGTGCTGGTGTGTGTGGAAGATTATAGTATTAGAAAATGCAAAGCAAATTGTAGCTACTATTGTAGGAATGCTTGCAAAACGGTTTCTCAACCAAATATATAACAGTGCCGTGCTTATCATCACAATAGCCACATTTAAAATTACCCAATAATGATACATACTCAAAAAAGGAAACAGGTATGAGGAGATAATTAGAGGGTTCACAAGTCCATCATATATAAAATTGAAAGCATTTTGGCCACCGCCTAAATTGGGAATAAATTGCGGAAGAAGATTATGACTTTGATAAAAAAGTGCTCTAAAGTTATTCGGGAAAGCAACATGCTGTTGGAAAGGGTTTGAACCTGTAGCATACACAAGTCCTAAATGCCTTGCAAAAAGAATCAGAAAAGCAAAAAACAAAAAGAGTATAATCTCAATTATAAAAAGTGCTAGATAATCGCGCTTTGCGAAACGCTTAAATAGTAATATATTAGATAGATATTTTTTATGCATTATATTTCTTTTTTCTATAAACCATTATACTGTAAAAGCCAATTAATAAAAATAATGATACAGCAGAAATAATAATCCCTATTTTGAAACCAGGTGCTTCATATGTCAGTTCAATTTCGTGATGTCCTTTGTCTATATTAGCTCCAATTATTCCGCCGTTTACCTGAAAAATATCAGTGCGCTTACCATCTACTCTAAGCGTGAAGCCCTTATCATAAGGAATTGAAAAAGCAATTGTGCTATTTGAACGAGTTATATTTATATCACCCTTTAATCCTGAAGTATCAAAACTTTTTACCACCATTTGATCAAACTGATTATGAGCGTTTAATAAATCAGATACTGGCATAGTAAAAGCCTTTATGTTTTCTATTGTATATTTACCAAATTTCATTCTTAGATTTAACTCTTTTAGCATTCCAGACTCATCAGGCGAAACTACAAATTTCATATGGTTATTTTCATTATCATAAAGATCATTTACTGCATAAATGCTTTTTGAATTATCAATATATATAACGCGATCTGCTGCTGGTGATTTTGGTAAATCAATTTCTATAAATAATAATCTATCCTTGATGACTTCCGGCAATTTGTAAGTAAAATCGGTAGTCACGTTTATAGGAAAACTACTTTTTCCATCACTTACTTGCAAAAACGTCTTTGATAAATCTACATTTTTAAATTTACTAACATCAGGATAAGCATCTATATTTAGATTATTGTCTATGTCTATTCCCGAAATCAAAGATGCTACAGTTTGTTTATTATTAAAATTCTTAATATCAGAATATGTCTTATCAGTTGCATACCCTAATGAAAAAGCTGCATCATTTTGCCAAACACCAGACTCTACTTGTTTATAACTTGGTATAGAAAAAGGGGGCTTATCATCTAAAGAAAAAGCATATTTATTTCCAAGGATCACGCTTGCAAGTGGACTATATGTAGGAGCTATAACTGAAGTGGCTGATGTGAATGGAGACCATGTATACTGATGCACATAGTCTACCCATGATTTTGAAACTACAGAAGAATATACCCCACTTGAAAAATAGTTTTTATCAAAAATCACATTATATGGATATTCATCAACAGGGTTTTCGTTTATCACAGCAGATCTAGAAATGCCACTATTATAAGCAAGAGTGTTTTTTATCTTTTCAGTAAGTTTAGGGTCTAAATACTTATTTGATACGCTATCTATCTGGTACTTATTTTCTTTACTAGGTATATTATTTAAAATTGTAGAACTCCCAATTGACAGAATAAGAACCCCAGATAAAAAGCTAATTGCAAATTTATAGTTTACAAATTTGATAGCCTTAAAATGCTTTTGAATAAATGCAAAAGCAGTTGCGATAAATAATACAGCAATTAGTATAAGAGGTATAAGTGATTTCGTACTTTTATAAATAGCTCCATTTGCAATAAACGAAAAAACAGGTATGCATGTAAGTATCAAAAATAAAATAGTTACAACTCTTACATGCTTTTTTTTGGAAAAAGCTAAGGCTCCTGCCACAATAAGTGCAGCACCTCCAAAGCCTAAAGTGGATGCCATCTCCCAAGTAGTAGATACAGAGAAGTTGTCAATAGTTGGAAAAAGTAAATCAAAAACACTATAGTTTTTAATACTCTGCCGTGTAGATTGGCTCACAGCAAGAAATGTAGGTAGTAAGATAAACATCGCAAGCATTAGACCTACTAAAAGTGATCCAATGACTTTGAGCATATCAAAAATAAACTTCTTAAAATTAAACTTCTTAGGATTTTTTTCTAGCCAAACAAAAATAGTATAAAGACCTATACATATAAAACAGCCTGGTATATAAAAATAACTTATCAGACTAGTGAAGCAAGTGCATACTATTAAAAGCAAAAATGCTTTGCTAGAAAAAAATCCGCTTTTTGAAAACGGAGCACTGAAGTCTATTCTGTCAATAGCCATCAGTGTTATTATTAAAAACGGAAAATAATCTATAAACATATAATGCTGATGGGTGTGGAAGATTATAGTGTCGGATAGCGCAAAACAAATTGTAGCAACTATTGTAGGAATACTTGCAAAATGCCCTCTCAACCAAATATATAATAGTGCCGTGCTTATCATCACAATAGTCACATTTAAAACTACCCAATAATGATATATGCTCAGAAATGGGAGTAAATATGAAAAAATAATTAAAGGGTTTCCTAATCCATAATATGCAAAATTAAAAGCATTTTGTCCGCCGCCTAAATTAGGAATAAATTGAGGAATGAGTTCATGATTTTGATAAAATAGCATTCTAAAATCATTTGGGAAAGCAATATGCTGCAGGAAAGGATCTGCATCTGTGGCATAAACAAAACCTAAATGTCTTGCATATAGAATCAGAAAAGCGAAAAACGAAAAAAGTAAAATTTCAATTATCAAAAGTGCAAAATAATCACATTTCGTAAAACCTTTGAATAACGATATATTAGACAAGAACTTTTTACGCATTATATTTCCTTTTTCTAAAAACTTTTATACCGCAAAAGCAAATTAATAAAAATAGTGATATTACAGAAATGATAATTCCGATTTTAAAACCAGGTGCCTCATATGTCAGTTCAATCTCATGATGACCTTTGTCTATATTAGCGCCAATTATTCCGCCGTTTACCTGTGAAATATCAGTTTGCTTCCCATCTACTTTGAGCGTGAAGCCGTTATCATAAGGAATAGAAAAAGCAATTGTACTGTTTGGCTGAGTTATATTTATATCACCCTTTAAACCTGAAGTATCAAAACTTTTTACCTTCATTTGGTCAAACTGTTTATAAGCGTTTAATAAATCAGACACGGGCATCGTAAAAGCCTCTATATTTTTAATATCATATTTCTCATGATTAATTGTAAGCCTTAAATCGCTAATTTTATCTGCATCATCTGGAGATATAGCAAATCTAAGCTCATTATTATCGTTATCATAATGAGTATTGGCGACATAACATGATTCCACTTTATTAATAGAAATAACTATATTAACATCAGTTCGTTTTGGAAGAGATATTTTAACAAATAAAACTCTGTCTTTTATTTCAACTGGGAGCTTATATGTATATCTTCGGCCATTATCTAATTTAAAATTCATTTTTCCACCAGAGACCGTATCAAAAATATGTGATAAGTCTACAGATTTTAAATTACTAGTATCAGGATAATTTTTAGCATCTAGATTACCATCAACTGCGATGCCTGAAATAACAGAAGATATAGCTTGCTGATCGCTAAACCCATGAATATCAGAAAACGTTTTATCGGTTGCATAGCCTATTGAAAAAGCATTTTCGTTTTGATCAAGTCCTAAACTCTTTTGATTATAACCAGCTACTGCAGGCGGATTATCCTCTGGATACCGATGCAAATACTTCACTCCTAACATTGTGCCACTCAAAGGACTTTCTTTTGATAAAATATCAAAAGGGAGAAAAGAAATAGGTGTCCATAAATAATCTTTCAGGTATTTTCTCCAACTATCAGTAACAGTTGATGAATAAACAGATTTAGAATAATAATTATCAGAAAACACTCTATTATCCATAATCATAATAGGCATATTAGCTGCTGGAATAGTAGATGATCTATAAATGATATTATCTGATTTAATCCTATCTATTTGACTGTCTATTTCGCTGTCTACTCGGTGCGAATCAACATTTTCTTTTAATAGGAAAGGGTAAGGGTAGGCAGGGTCTGATGGTGTGTTAATATAAACACTAGCAGATGCGATAGAAAATAAAAGAGCAACTGACAAAAAACATAAAAGAGGTCGTCTATATACAGATTTCATCTCTCTGAAAATCTTATCTACATAGACAAATGAATATGAAATTAACAAACATGCAATTGGCAGCAAAGGAATAAGTGATTTTGCATATAAATAAATAGTTCCATTTGCGAGCCACCTGAAAAACGGAATTAGAGTAATAGCCAGGAATAAAACGGTCAGAACTCTTAGTTTTAGATTTTTAAAAGATAAATTAAATGCAATTATTATAAGTGCAACTAGACCAATTCCTAACGAAAAAGGACCTAATCTAGGATCAGAATTTAAATATCCCTCAAAATTAGGCAAAAGCAAAGTGCCAATTGACACGTGCTCCACAACCCCGCGATTGGCTCCTAAAATAGCATAACATGTAGGAATCAAAACAGCCATAACTAATGCAAGAGAAAATAAAAGACATCCTATAATTTGCAACATATCTAAAATAAGTTTTTTGTGAATTTTTTTTATTGGATTCTTTTCAAACCACACAAATACTGCATAAAGCATTATTGCTATAAAGCACCCTGGCAGATAGAAATAGGATATAAGAGCTATTAAACTAACGCTAATTACTAAAAGAATAAGCTTTTTTTCAAAAAACTTATCCGACTCAAAAAATCTATCTACACCAAATAATGCTAGAATCAAAAATGGGAAATAATCTATAAACATATAGTGATAATGTGTGTGATAGATTATCGGCTCTGCAACTATAAACACTAACACAGCAAGACATGTTGGAAAGATGCTAAAACGTCTCCTTAACCATATATATAACAGCGCGATACTTACTGCAATGATTAAAACCATTAATATTGTCCAAAAGGTAAACATATTCAAAAATGGGAAAAAATATGAAAGCCAAACTAACGGATTTCCTATGCCATAATAAGTGAAATTAAAAGCGTTTTGTCCGCCGCCTAAATGAGCAATGAACTGAGGAATGAGTTCATGATTTTGATAGAACAAATTGCGAAAAGCAGCTGATAAAGGAATATACTGAGAAACACTGTCTGCGACGGATGAATAGACTCTGCCTTGCAGATCAGCACAGATATATATAACAGAAATTATTGCCAAAAATGCTATCTCAATTAATCCGAGTGCTAATATATCTTTTTTAGAGTTTTTCAAAAACTTTAGAACACTTAAACTTTTATAATTAGTTTTCTCGGTTTTACTCATATTTTTGTACAACTCCTAGGTTTGCTTATATATTACAGTATATACCAAGATTTCCCCTACGCAGTGTTTATTTTGCTCGCGTTCGCTCGCATGGAGAGTAGGAACCGCTCAATGTTGTAATTTTGTGGGTCGTTCGCTTGAAAAAAGATTAATGTTACCAATCTTGCAGCTGGCGTTTATAAAATTTGTGATATAATTTCAATATGAATATTGTTTTTGACATTCTTGCAAGCTTCTTTGCCGGCGCGTTTATCACAAATTTTATTCCGCACTTTGTGCAGGGAATTTGTGGTAGGCAAAATCAGGTGCCTTGGAGCAAAAATGCATCTGCGCAAGTGAATGTGTGCTGGGGAACCGCAAATCTAATTATCGGACTTTTAATTATTCATTTTACTGCACTGCCTCTTGCCTTTTATACAGTGGCCGCTGCAATTTTAGGCGGTTTCGTTTTAGCGCTGCGCCTTGCAAAGGCTTTTGCAAAAACTGAATAAGATAGGTACTGTAGCAACTGTAATAATTTTATGCTGTATAAGTTTTATCTCCGGTGTAGAAATTAACAACCGTGGTCAAATGGCTCAGTTTATGTGGCAGCTGCACCTGCACCATAAAACTGTAAGCAGTTTAAACTAGTGGCTTTCGGTCAGTTTGAAACAGCCCTTTAAATAAAAAAAGCCCTATTCGAAAATAGAGCTTTAAAAATTTAACCGGGGGCGACCTACTCTCCCACAAGGCTTCCCTTGCAGTACCATCGGCGATGACGGGCTTAACTTCTTGGTTCGGAATGGAGCAAGGTGTTTCACCGTCTCTATTACCCCCGAAAATCTATTGAATTTTTCTAGCAGAGCAAATGCT
>JAITBJ010000022.1 GCA_031283665.1 Candidatus Opitulatrix cubana | reverse complement strand
ATAGCAGGCACATCTTTTAGTTTTAAAAGCAGTTCATGCTTTTGAGCTAATTCAAATGCTAGCTTTTTAAGAGCTTTTTTGATTTGTGGAGTAGGATTGAAATATACATATTGAGTGCCTCCATCAAGTGCTATCTCTTCACCTTGAGTGATTTTTTCAATATCTAATTCATCAACATTTATAATACAAGGGACCCCTAAATTGCGGGCTAAAATAGCACTATGTGAAGTGTTTGACCCTATTTTAGAGACTATGCCTTTTATTTTAGTAGTGTCTAGACTTAAAGTATCTCCAGGCGTGATTTCGTGTCCAAAAACAATAGAATCTTCTTTCATATTATAGTCAGTTTCAATTCCTAATATATTTTTTGTAATACGATCAGATATATCTTTTATATCAGTAGAGCGTGCTTTCATATATTCATCATCCATTGCCTGAAAAATGCTAGCCATATTCTCGCCAACAGTTTGCACCGCTTCTGATGCAGCTTTTTTGCCTTTAATTTCGTTTTCTATTTGACTTATAAACTCTGGATCATAAAGCATGGTTTTTTGCACATCTATTATCAAAGCATCTTCTTCACCTAATTCTTTTTTTGCCTTTTTATAAATAGCCTCTAACTGCAAATTAGTTTTATCTATAGCATTTTTCAGGCTTTCAAGTTCAGTCTCTTCCCCTTGAAACTCTTTTTTTTGTGATAAATCAGCATTTTTTATAACAAATGCTTTCCCAAAACCTATACCATCAGATACCGTTTTCCCAGCAAGTTTAATCATAATAAGATGTTATCATTAAAATTTGGGAAAGCAGTAGAAGACCTTTAAATATACTAGAAAACACGTAAATGCTTTGTTTTATTGAAAATATATGTTATATTTAATTTATGACATCATTAATTATTGCATCGCATGGGAACTTTGCAGATGGGCTGAAACAAGCCCAAGAAATGATTTTAGGGCATCAAAACTTTGTGTTTACATGCTCTATTAGAGAGGGCGAGGGACCAGAAGATTTAGAAAAAAGAGCGCAAAACATAATTGAGCAGCTTCCAAGTGAGGAGCAGCTATTAGTGTTTGTAGATCTTTTTTCAGGCACACCGTTTAATACATTCCAAAAGTTATATACAGGATATGAAAATAGAATGACTATTATTACAGGTGCTAATTTACCTATGGTTTTAGAAGCAGTTTCAGGCATTCAGGCAAATCTTAATCCGAGAGAAATTGCTAAAACCCTAATGAGTAGTAAAGACACATTTATAAAGTCTATACCTGAGGTTAGTGTTGCAAAGAAACCTGCTCAAGTTGATACACCACAAGGCGTTAAAGTAGCAAGTTCTAAACCTATAATAGATGGTGTAAATCATTGGAATATAAAACATGTAAGAATAGATTCTCGTCTTCTTCATGGGCAAGTGGCTATAGCATGGACTAAAGCTGTGAGACCAGATAGGATTGTAATAGTTTCTGATGATGTTTCAAAAGATAAATTGAGAAAAGAGTTTATGAAGCAAGCAGCTCCTCCTGGTGTGAAAGTGAATGTGATACCTATTTCTAAGTTTGCTCAAGTTTATCCTGATGCAAGATTTAAAGATACTAAGTCGCTTTTGCTATTTGAAAAACCAGAAGATATTGAATCAGCTATATTAGAAACTGAAAAGCAGACAAAGCAAAAAGTCTCATTGCCTGAAATAAATGTAGGCACTATGGCTCACGCAGATGGAAAAACTATGATTACAAAATCTGTGTCAGTAGATAAAAATGATATTGCTAGTATAGATAATTTAGTGAATATGGGTTATGAGTTTGAATTGAGACAAGTTCCAACAGACACAAAAGGAGATTTGGTTAAGCTAATTAAAGAAAAGGTAGGTGCGTAAATGACTATTTTAACCATTGTATTAGTAATTATATTTGCATTTTTAGCAGGTATGGAATCTATTTTAGATCAATTTCAATTTCATCAGCCAGTTGTAGCGTGTACGCTAATTGGTTTAGCATTTGGTGATCCGATAAAGGGCGTGATTTTGGGAGGAACTCTTCAGTTGATAGCGCTAGGATGGATGAATATCGGCGCCTCTATAGCGCCTGATGCAGCTTTTGCTTCTGTGGCTAGTGCTATATTAGTATGCGGACCAGCAGGATTAGACAATGGACGAGGTATAGCACTTGCTGTTCCTTTTTCAATGGCTGGTTTAATTTTGACTATTGCTGTTAGAACAGTAGCTATTTTCATAGTCCACGCCGCAGATAAGGCCGTTGAAAAAGGAAATGTGAGATTGGTGGAAGCGCTTCACTTTGGCACATGCATTTTGCAGGGCTTGAGAGTGGCAATTCCTGCAGCGCTTATTTTATTCTTACCACCAGAGCAGGTTACAGCAGCTTTGAACTCCGTACCAGATGTGATAACTAATGGTTTGCAAATAGGTGGTGGATTTATAGTGGTTATAGGTTATGCAATGATTACAAATATGATGGCTACAAAAGATCTATGGCCGTTCTTCTTTGTAGGATTTGTGGTTTCACAGCTTGATTTCAATTTGATAGAAATGGGCGCTATAGGATTATGTGTAGCATTTATTTATATAAATGTTTGGCCTGCATTTCAAAATAGAATTGCTGGCTCTGGAGGATCGGGCGGTGGCGACGATTTAGATGCGGTGCTAGAGGATTATTAAAGAAAGGAGTTTTTGAGAAAATGGCTATATTTAAAAAGAAAAATAAAACTGAAAATAACAACATAACAGTTTCAGATGCTAATAAAAAGAAACTTACAAAGGGCGATTTAATCTCTATTTGGTGGAGAACTACTTTCTCTCAAGCATCATGGAACTATGAGAGAATGCAAAATCTTGGCTTCCTATATGGAATTATGCCTGCGATAAAAAGACTTTATACTAATAAAGAAGATAAAATAGCAGCTATGAAGCGTCATATGCAATTCTATAACACGCATCCTTATCTTACATGGCCTGTAATGGGTGTAGTGGCTTCATTAGAGGAAGATAGAGCTAATGGCGGTGAGATAGATGATGCTGCTATAAATGGCGTGAAAATTGGTATGATGGGTCCACTAGCTGGTGTAGGTGATCCTATTTTTTGGGGAACTTTGAGACCGGTCCTTGGTGCTTTTGCGGCTTCTATGGCTACAGGTGGCTCTCTTGCAGGATTTTTAGTGTTCCTTATTGGCTGGAATGTTATAAGAATGGCATTTGCGTGGTTCACACAAAAGCTCGGATATGTTGAAGGTGTGAAAATCACTGACAATATGGGCGGAAATCAGCTTCAAAAGCTTACATTTGGTGCATCTGTTTTGGGTATGTTTATTATGGGTGTGTTAGTTCCAAGATGGACTAATATCAACTTATCGTCTGTGATTCAGACTACTACAGAAGAAGATGGTACGCAAAAAGTGACAACTTTGAACGATATGCTAAATAGCATATTTCATGGTCTTCCTGCATTGCTGCTTTTGTTCTTATGTGTATGGCTACTTCGCAAAAAAGTAAATCCGCTTATTATTATTTTCGGACTTTTTGCTTTTGGCATTTTAGGATATTGGTTAGGCTTTTTAGCGCTTCCTGGGGCATAATCTTATCATACAGGCAAATAGTTTTGGTTTATGACTATAAAAATAGGCATTCTGGGCACTTCTTGGATTGCTACTCAAGCAGTATATGCTTTAAAACAAATTAAAGCTTACGAGATAAAAGCGGTTCTTGGAACTTCATTAGAATCTGCTAACGAGTTTATAGCCGAGAATGTGATTGATGCTAAGGGATATGACAACTATAATCAATTTTTAGCAGATGATATTAATTGTGTATATATAGCCCTGCCAAATAGTTTACATTTTCAGTTTGCCGTGCAAGCATTAGAAAATGGTAAAAATGCAATAGTGGAAAAGCCTATTTTTTCAACCGTGAAAGAGTATGATGAGGCTAAGCAGCTTGCAGATGATAAGGGTTTATATCTTTTGGAAGCTATGAGAAGTGTTTACACTAAAAATCATAATATAGTTAGACAACTTATAAAAAACTCTGACCATATAACTGGTGGTACGATTATATGGAAAAACTATTCATCAAAATATAATAATTATAAAAAAGGCGAGCAGGTCAGAGTTTTTTCAAAAAATTATTCGGGCGGCGCTTTAGCAGATTTAGGGGTTTATGCCTTATCAGCAGCAGTAGACTGGTTTGGAATGCCAGATGCTTATGAATATATTTCGCGAAAGGTTCAAAGATTTGCTAGCGGAAAAATAGAATCTGATGCTGCTGATTCAGGTGGTGTCATTATTTTGAAATATAAGAGTTTTGATATTTCTATATTGCTTTCAAAAACTCAGGAATCATTCCAAAATAGCGAAATATATACTGATGATTCCACATTTGAACTAGATAATATAGCAGCTATTACTACTATAAAAAAGTATTTTACAGCAGCTGACAAATCTATGGGTTTTCACGATGATAAGGCTGGGCGCCCATATGAGGAATTAGCTCAAGCAGAAAATGCAGACGGTATGCTTTTGCAAGAGTTTGAGGCTTTTGCGAGCATTATCGAAAATGGTAGCACTGAAAATAATAACGAAAAACTGTATACTCGCAGTTCTAAGTTATCTAAAAATGTTCTCACGCTATTAAATCAACTAAATAATTAAATAAATAAGTGGGAGATTTGTGATAACCTGTTAATAATAAAAGGGGCTATAGCTCAGGCGGTTAGAGCGCTGTCCTGATAAGACAGAGGTCCCAAGTTCAAGTCTTGGTAGCCCCACATGAAAGTAGTTTATCCTGGCTCTTTTGATCCAATTACACTAGGTCATATTGATATAATTAAACGAATAGCTAAAAAGTTTGATGAAGTTATTATTTTAGTGGCTAATAATGAGGCTAAAAAAACTCAATTTAGTGTGGATCAAAGAATAGAGTTTATTGAGGAAACGCTTAAGGAGTGCGATGTGCAAGGTAATATATTTGTAAAAAAGCATAATGGATTATTAGTAGATTTTGTTCGCGAAAATAATGCAGATTTTATAATAAGAGGTTTGAGAAGAGCAAATGATTTTGATATAGAATATGATATGGCTAGACTGAATAAACATATTGCTGGTGTAGAAACTCTAATGGTCGCTGCTGATCCAAAGTTTACTCATATAGCATCAAGTTATGTGAAAGAGATTGCAAAATTTGGAGGAGATATATCTGAAATGGTTAGCACCTGTGTAGCAAATAAGCTCAAAAAACATTTTAATTTATAATGTCAGATGCTAAAACATTTATAAAACGCTCTAATAGTTTACCTAACGATTTTTTTCGTTGCGAGGCAGCAGGTTTAGAATGGTTAAATGTGGACGGCGGAGTTAGAGTAGCAAAAGTTATAAATGTAGGCGATAATTTTTTAGAAATTGAACGAGTTGCTTGTGTAAGTGCAACTGAAAAAGCTGCATATAATTTTGGAAAAAGTTTAGCTCATACTCATTTAGCAGGTACACATTTATCTGATATAAGCGGTTTTGGAGCAGCACCAGATAATTGGGGTAAAGACGGCTATTTTGGACCTCTATCAGACCCTGTAAAAATGTATAATTATAATGGAAAGAGCATAGCAGACTATTTATTGAATGGCAGACTGCTGCCTATGGTGGAAATTGGTATAGAAAGAGGGGTTTATACCAAAAACGATTTGCAAAAAACTGAAAAATTAAGTGAAACGCTAGATACTATTTTAGAGCCTCTTGCCTCTTCTGAAGTCTTTTCAAAACCTGCTCGCTTGCACGGAGATTTATGGAGCGGCAATGTTTTATGGACTAAAAATGCTGTAGATGAAACAGAAGCGGTTTTGATAGACCCAGCCGCTCACAAAGGATGCGCCGAAGAAGATTTAGCAATGTTAGCGCTATTTGGTGCTCCTTATTATGGGCAAATTGTGAGCGGCTATAATAGCGTAAGCCCTTTAGCAGATGGGTTTGAGAGCCGAATAAATCTTTTTCAGCTATATCCAATTTCTGGTCATGCAGTTTTCTTTGGTGGCTCTTATATATCTGAATACCGTTCAATGCTTAAGCGATACTTATAATGTGATAAAATGTATCTATGTGTACAATAGCAGGATATAACTTATGCTGAAAAGCAGAAATATACTCTTTCTAACATTAGTAGTTTCGGTGTTGGGTTTCTCTATTTTTGGTACGTTTTTATTCAAAGAGGTATCGGCTAATTTGCTTTACGGCGCTAAGTCATATTTTGCAATTTCTGAAATTCCAAATGGTCTTACCAAATCCGATGCTGAAGCTCAAATTAAGCAAGCTGTTACTGAAAACAATGTCAACGCTTTTTTAATTTACAAAGGAGGCTCAAATGGAGTGAATTCTGTAGCGGCCTATGCTTTTATTGGCGATAATAGCACATTTCAATCTAATTTAGAAAATGACCGCTACCAAAGTTTCGACCCTAGTTTTACAGTTGAAATTAAGCAAACTGATCAAATTGGGGACCATTCTTTAATTGGAACTTATCAAACATCTGCTGACGAATCAACAGTTAAAAAAATTGTCCAAGATTTAAAAAATCACGGTATCACTGCAAATTATCGCTATTATGGCTCTTCTGTTTACATTGCACAATTCTTTTTTATCCTTTTTCAACATAATCTTTTTCTGCTTTTCTACGCAATTTTGATTGCTCTTTTCTTTACGCAGGTATACTCAATTGTTTCGCGCGGTAAAGAGCAGGTCGCTTATGTCACTAACGGGTTTTCTAACATACGTATACTTTTCGTGACGCTAAAAAATCATGTTAAATACTATTTAGCAGCACTTGCAATATCTCTACCCATAGTTTTAGTATTTCTTTTTTTCTACAATCACTGGCATTTGCTGACAGACTTGCTGCTAATACTATTAATTATGTATGCAGTTTTGTTTGTGACGATTGTCTTCGTTGTATTTTTTGCAGTTTCAATACTTTCACTTAAACCTAATTTTGTTGAGTTGGTCAAAGGCAAAACTCATAATCGCTTTATAAACTTTGCAACAGTAGCAACTCAAATCTTACTTTCAATTATTCTTTTTGTCTTCGCTGCATCTAGCTCTACTAACACCTTAACACTTTTAAAAAATTTATCAGAATTCTCAGTTTATGAAAATGTCAAAAGTTACGACTATTTTACTCTTGGTCCTCGTATTAATGAGAGTAGTGCAAATGAACATTTAGGCAAATTTTTTCGCAGTTTAGATAAGAGCGGACGGCTAATGTTTGTTGAGCGTAATGTAATTAATCTAGGTGACCTATCAGACGCTGATGAAAAAAGCAGCTCTTTAAATAACTATAAAGTCAGCAATAGTCTGATCGTCAATAACGCATATTTATCCGCTCAAAACATTATTAAAGATGATGGTAGCACAATAAATAGTTTGCCTAGTAATAGTATCTATGTTTTGCTGCCTGAAGATAAACTAGAATTGCAAGGCCGCGTTGTAGAAAAAGCTGAGCAGGCAATTCGTGAGCTGAGTTTCGAGAGTTCAGATCAGATTCCTCCACCAAAAGTGATATTAACACAGAAAAATCAAGAGCTTAGCAATTTCAATACTGGACGCGACCCTAATATGGGCCCGCTACTAAATCCAACGACAAGTGCAACTGATCCGATTATATTAGTAATTCCTGACACTTCTCAGATGCTTAGCGACAGTGTTTATCTTTCTTGGGCGTCAAAGAGCAGCGTTCTGGTTGATAATTCTAGTCAAGATCTTGAGTCCTTAATTAAAGAATCTTCTGTGCAGCAATATATTACTTCAACAAATAACGTTATTGACGGCGTTACTAATCAGATTGAAGAGTCAAAGCTGCAGTTGCAGCTTGTTTTAGTGGCACTCATTCTTTCATTCCTGATTTTCATATTCTCTACTTACGTTTTGACAATTGTACATTTTAACAAGTTTAAACGTATTATTTTTGCAAAACTAACTAACGGCTTAACTTTCTGGCAGATTAATAGCAAATTCATTATTTTGACTAGTGCAATCCCGTTGCTTTCTGTAATTTGTACATTTTTAGCAATTGGTGGATCAGTAGCTTTTGCTTTCGCAATTATTTTAGTATTAGTAGCAGTTAGCGCAACTACTTCTTCAGTTTCAGCATTAGTTTTGAATCAAAAGCTTTTAAAGGACTTCCAACAATTATAATAGATATAGGAAAGGTGTAAAATGAGAATCGAACTGCAAAACTTGAGCAAATCATTTGGTGATAAGAGGCTCTTTAATAATGTGAGTGCTATATTTGAGCCAGCTACTATGAATGCGATTACTGGAAAAAGCGGAACGGGCAAAACTACACTCTTGAACTGCATAACGCTGCTTGAAAAAATAGATTCAGGTGTGATTTTGTATGATGGCAAACAGGTTCAAAATCTTTCACATTCGAAACAGATTGCACTTTACCGAAAAACTGTAAGTTTTGTTTTTCAAAACTACGGTTTAGTTGATGACTGGACAGTGGCTGAAAACCTCAAGCTGCCTTTAACTTTTAATAGTTCAAAAGCTGACAAAAAGGAAAGTATCTGCAAAGCATTAGAACTAGTCGGACTTAAAGGCAAGGACCAAATGAGAGTTTATTCTTTAAGTGGGGGAGAGCAGCAGCGTGTAGCCATTGCGGCGGCGATTTTGAAAGATGCAAAAGTAATTTTCTGTGATGAGCCGTCTGCTGCTTTAGACTCAGAAAATGTAGAGTTAGTGCTTAACATTTTAGATGCTTTACGCGAGCAAGGGCGCACAATCTTAATTTCTTCACATGATTCCAATGTAGTTTCGCGATGCCAAAATGTCTATCAGTTGAGAAATGGCGAGTTTCTAAAGGTGATTTGACCCAAGTATTAAGATACGAGTTATTCATAATACTGGTTTTATAATATGATAGAATGTATCTATGTGTGGAATAGTAGCTTGCGTAACAAGTAAAAAATCTGATTTTGCCGCAGATGCTTGTTTTAAAGGTTTAGAGTATTTAGAATATAGAGGTTATGACTCTGCAGGAATAAGTCTTATAGTAGATGGCAAATTTGAAACAAAAAAAGCTGTTGGGAAATTAGAAAGTCTAAAAAAAGAAATTAAATCTAAACCGTTTAGCAAATCAAATATAGCAGCAGGTCATACACGATGGGCTACGCACGGGAGCCCAAGTATAGAAAATGCTCATCCTCATATTAGCACTAATGGACGCGTGGCATTAGTTCACAATGGCATAATTGAAAACGCGGCTCAAATAAAGTCAGAAAAACTTCAAAATATAAAACTTACTGGAAACACTGATACTCAAATAGTGGCTGAATACTTGTCTATGCTTTTGGAAGAGACTGGAAATTTGCAAAATGCTATGACCAAATTAGTAAAGCAAATAGATGGGTCATGGGCATTTGTGGCAATGGATGTGAAAGATAATTCAAAAATAGTTTGTTCGCGACATAATTCTCCACTCGTGATTGGCAAGGGTGAATCAGAAAACTTTATAGCATCTGATGTTATAGCGTTTGTGGAATACACTAAAAATGCTGTTGAAATTAAGCAAGACCAAATAGCAGTAATAGAATGGGACAATATAAAACTGTTTAATTTTGCAGGGGAGCAAATAGATTATGCTAATCAAGAATACAAAATAGATTGGAATATAGATGCTGCTAAAAAGGGAGGCTATTCCTCATTTATGGAAAAGGAAATCAGGGAAGAGCCTGCAGCTGTTCGCAATACTATATATGGACGAGGTTCCCAAGATGGAAGATTTGGATTAGATAGATTAGATTTTGACGAAAATTATTTAAAACTTATTGACAAAATCACTGTTGTAGCGTGTGGAACAGCTGCACATAGCGGCTATGTGGCAAGGTTTGCTATCGAGCACTGGTGCAAAATCCCTGTGGAAGTAGAATTTGCTCATGAGTTTAGATATAGAGACCCTATAGTAAACTCTAAAACGTTAGTTATAGCTATTTCTCAATCAGGTGAGACTATGGATACGCTACAAGCAGTTAGATATGCAAAGCAGCAAGGAGCAAAAACTCTTGCAATAGTAAACACTTTAGGATCAGCATTAGATAGAGAATGCGATGCTGTGTTATATACTTATGCAGGAAGAGAAATAGCAGTAGCATCCACTAAAGCATTTATAGCCCAAATCACAGCATGCTATATTTTAGGGCTTTATCTTGCAGAGGTTAGAGGCAATTTGTTTTTAGATGAAATAGAAAGCAAAATTAGAGAATTGAAAACGCTGCCTGATAAATTAGCAAAAGTTTTGCAGTCATATGACGATATAAAAGCGTTTGCAAAAAAAGAGAAAAACACAGAATCTGTTTTATTTTTGGGACGTCATATAGGATACCCTATTGCTTTAGAGGGTGCTTTGAAACTAAAAGAGATAGCATATATACACTCAGAGGGATTTGCAGCTGGGGAACTAAAGCACGGACCTATTGCAATAATTGAAAAAGGGCAGTTAGTGTTTGTAATAGTGCCACCAAAAAATGATAGAGCAGAAGTTCATTCAAAAGTGCTAGCTAATATAGAAGAAATAATTTCACGAGGAGGCAGGATTGTAGTTATTGCAGAAGAGGGAGATAATAGTTTGTCTGAAAAACTTGAAAAGGGTGGAATTGAAAAAATCTTTTTCAGACCAAAAACCTCTATTTTGTTCAGCGCTGTTTTAGATATAGTTCCTTTGCAAATTTTTGCATGTTCAGTGGCGCTTTTCAAAGGGCTAGATATAGATATGCCACGAAATCTTGCAAAATCTGTTACTGTAGAATAATCGAATTATAACAGTTTTGTTATATTAGAGTTATAAAGTTGTTATAATAATTGGTCTTTTATTTTTTTTGATAATCTAAATAGTATGAAGAAATATATACCATTATTTAGTTTATTCGCATTAGTTTTTGCATTCTCTCTTACAGGGTGCTCGCAAAATAGTTCATCTGATAAAGTTATTAGAGTTTATGGGTGTGAACCTCAAACCACACTTGTGCCCGGTAATGTGCAAGAGACATGTGGAGGTGCTGTAGTTGATGCTATTTATTCAGGATTAGTTGGCTATAATAAGGATGGGTCTTTAAAAAATGAAGTAGCAGAATCTATAACACCCGATCCAGATAATAAAGTTTACACTGTTCATTTAAGAAATGATAGAAAGTTTAGCGATGGTGAAGAAGTGACAGCAGATTCATTCATAAAACCATGGAATTATACAGCGTTAGCTGTTAATAAGCAGTCTAATTCATCATTTTTTGATATTGTAGATGGGTTTGATAAAGTACAAGGTGAAAAACCAGAAAGTCAGACTTTATCAGGTTTAGAAAAGGTAGATAATTATACTTTTAAAATCAAGTTAAAAGAGCCCTCAGTTACTTTTCCTTTGCGTTTAGGATATTCTGCATTTTACCCAGTGCCTGAATCAAAGTTTAATTCTGAAGGCATTTTAGACTCTACATATGGAGATAAACCTATCTCAAATGGTCCTTATATAGTAGATACTTGGAATCACGATCAGCTAATTTCTTTGAAAAAGAATCCAAATTATAAAGGGTCTTATGAACCAAAAAATGATGGTATAGATTATGTTATATATACAGGCGGTGCTGAGGCAGCTTATTCAGATGTGCAGTCCGGCAGTCTTGATTTGCTTGATCAGCTTCCACAAACTCAAATTAAAAGTTTTAAAAATGATACATCAGTAGTTTCTTTTACAGAAACATCTCCTTTATATAGGTCTATTCAAATAGCAAGCAATTTACCGCATTTTGGTTTTGATGAAGAGGGTCAATTGAGAAGAGCAGCTGTATCTTATGCTATTAATAGAGCTGATATAATTGACAAGATTTTTGGCGGTTCAGCCGATTTACCAGTAGCTTTTGCACCTGATAATAAACTTATAAGTGGTGCGACAGGTAATGTGCAAGGCAATGATGTTTTACAGTTTAATCCTCAATTAGCAAAGCAAAAATGGCAAGAAGCTGATAAAATAAAGAAATTTGAAAATGCTGAATTTGATATATATTATAATGCAGATTCAGGAGAAAAGGCTGTATTTGAAGCGCTATCTAATTCTATTAAAGCTAATTTAGGTATTGAATCATCAGCAAAAAGCGTACCTGATAAAAAGACTCTTTTGAATATGGAAGCAAAGCATGAAGTAAAAGGCGGTTATAGAGCTATTTGGCAGCCTGATTATCCATCTATTGAAAACTATATAACTCCTATTTATAGTACACAAGCAATAGAAACTGGTGCAAATTATTCCGCTTTTTCAAATGAAGAATTTGATAATTTGCTCTATGCTGCTGCTACATCACCTAATATAGATGATGCTAATTCTAAATATGTGGAAGCAGAGAGTGTGCTATTTAAGTATTTACCATCTATACCAACTTATGTACCTGAAATCTCAGCAGTAGGCTCTAAAGATTTGAAAGGTGTAGAGTTTAGCTGGAAAGCAGTTCCTAACTATTACGCTCTATACAAATAATAACAGTATAAATAATGGCAATATATAATTCTAATCAAAAAAGAAGCAAAATGCCTTTTATAGGTGGCTCTGCTTATATGAATAATCCAAGATTTTATCAGGCAAAAGCTGAAATTTTCTCTGATGGAGTTATGACAAGAAAGACTGTAAACCGTGCATTAGATATTTCTTTTGGTGTGCTAGTTATTTCAGCTTTTATTGGCTGGATTTTTACACCAGTAGCGAAAAATGTGTCAAGCAGTATCACAGTTTCTGCAGTATCCTCTGCTTTCTCACTTGTATTAGTTATATCTGCAATAGCGTCATTAGTTTTAGCAATAGTGGTGGCTATTCAATCTATGCCAAAGCCTATTTTAGTAGTTTTATATTCTGCGGCAGAGGGGATGTTAGTGGGAAGTATTTCAAAAACTTATGAGGCAGCATATCAAGGAATAATTATTACTGCTGTGTTAGCTACAATTTGTGTAGTTGCAGCATCATATTTTGTGTATAGAACAGGCATTATAAAAGTGAATCAAAAGTTTTTGAGATTTTTATTTGTGGCGTCAATTGCATATATAGCATTTTCATTAGTTAATGTAGTTTTAGTGGTAGTAGGCGTGTTTTCTGGATACGGTTTATTTGCTACACAGTTTGGACCTTTTATATCAGTATTTGCTATTGTTTTAGGTGCCCTGATGTTAGTTTCTGATTTTGCAATTGTTGATCAAGGTATAAACGCTGGTGCTCCAGCACAGTTTTCTTGGAAATGTGCTTTTGGCATAATGCTATCAGTTATTTGGATTTATTTTGAAATTTTAAGACTTCTTGCTGTTATGCGCGATAGTAAATAGGCGCGACAATAAATAGGTAGTAGTAAATAAGTGATAGTAAATCACTAAATACAGAAAATTAAACTGTAAACATAAAAATAAGGTAGACTTAAAGCATGGAAGTAATTTACCTGCTAATAGTTGTTTTATTATCTGTAGCAGTTGCAGCTATTTCTGAAAGACGAAACTTTCAGCCTCATATAACAGTTTTAATAATTTTTGGAATAATGTCATTTATCCCAAACCTGCCTGACGTGGCTATAGATCCATATATGCTAATTGAAATAGTTTTGCCCCCTATTTTGTTTTCTTCAGCACGAAATTTGTCGTCATTCAAGTTTATGCAGCTGAGAGTTCATATAATATCTCTTGGCATAGGGTTAGTAACAGTCACCGCTTTTGTCGTAGCATTAGTATTTAATGCTGTTGTGCCCTCTATGCCATTTGCTGCAGCGCTATTGCTAGGCGCTACAGTAGCACCTCCTGACGCTGTTTCAGCGGTAGCTATTGGTAAAAAACTTCACCTGCCTCGTAAAATAATGTCTGTTTTGACAGGAGAATCTTTGATAAATGATGCTATTGCTTTAACACTCTTCTCATTTGCAGCATCTCAAACTTTTGAAAAGGAGCTTTTTATACCATCTCCTGTTATGCTTATGGTTTATACCACATTTGTTGGTATATTAGTGGGTGTGATTTTTGGATTTTTGACTAATTCAATTCGTCGTCTTTTTGAAAATCCATCATTTATTACAGTTTTTACGTTAATAATTCCATTTTTTGTTTTCTTTTTATCAGAAAATCTTTTCCATGCATCAGGAGTTATGGCTGTAGTTTCTGCTGGATTCGTAGTAGAAAAATCATCGCTAAACTCAAATTATGATACTAGAATACAAGAGAGAAATCTTTGGAGGTCTGTTGATTCACTATTAGAAATCTTTGTGTTTGCATATATGGGTTTGCAAGTTCATAAAACTATTTCTGATCAAGCGTTTGGATCTTCCACACCTATTTATGCACTGGGTGTAGGTTTGCTAATTGTAGCTGTTTTGTTAGTAGTTAGATTTTCATGGATTTACGCATGGCACTGGATAGCAGAGCTAATAGCTAAAATTTTTGGCAAAAAAAGAGATGCTAGTAAACATTTTACAAAATCAGAAAATCTTTTAGTTTCATGGGCTGGTATGAGAGGAGTGGTCACACTTGCAGCAGCAGCATCTATTCCTGCCGATATAGTTCCTGATAATTCTTTTTTTGATGGTTATTTTATAAAGTTTACAGCTTTAATAGTAGTGCTATTTACTTTACTAATTCAAGGGAACACCTTACCGCTTTTGATGAAAAAAGTAGTAAAGTTTGATCCTAAAAGAAAATCATATATGAATGAGGAATATAAAAAAGCTCAAAAACTTATGACAGACACTGTTAGGCGTGCTGTTAGATATATAGAAAAAGATTCGCATGGGGCAGTAGATACTAATTATCTAAAATATGTTTGGGACCAGTATCAAAGATTAGATAATGTTTATGGAACTGATAAAGATGAATTTGTTGACGAGTTTTTGCAAGATGTAATAGAAGGTCAGCGGTTAGCTCTAATTGATGCTATGAACGCTAAAGAAATAGATCAAGATATAGCAAAACTCTTTTTGAGAAGATTAGATCACCGAGAAGCGACACTTGCACTTTCAGCACATAATATGAAAAAGAATATAATTCATTAGAGGAAAGTGCCAAATCAAAATGAATATATTATTTGCGGGCACGCCAGATGCTGCCGTTCCAAGTTTAGAGATTTTAGCAAAAAACTTTAATATCAAATGCGTTTTAACTCGCGAGAGCGCAAAAAAAGGCCGCTCAGGCAAACTTATAAAATCACCTGTGCAAATTGCAGCTGAAAGACTAGGAATTGAAGTGATTACTGATAATCCAAATGCAGCAGAAACTATTGAAAAAATAAAAGAGCTCAAAATAGATGCAGCAGCTGTGGTGGCATATGGCTTTATTTTGAAAGATAGCATTTTGCACAGCACAAAACTGGGCTGGTTCAATTTGCATTTTTCACTTTTGCCAGCGTTCCGTGGTGCAGCACCTGTGCAAAATGCTATTTTGAGCGGTGCTGGAAAAACAGGAGTAAGCACTTTCAAAATAGATGAGGGCATGGATACTGGCAAAATTGCGATGCAAAAAGAGTTTGAATTAACAGGTAGGGAAACCTCAGGCAGTTTATTAAATGAACTATCATTTATAGGAGCTAAACTGCTTTTAGAAACTTTTTCTAATTTGCAAACAGGACAGATTAAACTATATGATCAAATTGGTAAGGTCAGTTTAGCTCCTAAATTAAATAAAGAGCTATCAAATATAAATTGGTCTGAATCTGCAGCTGCAATTGACAGCAAAATAAGAGCGTATAATCCCTATCCAAAAGCAAAAGCTCTTTTGCAAATAGATGAGGATAAAACCCAAGAGCTTTTTATTTTAGATTCAAAGTTTTATATTGAAAAAAAATATCCTGATATTTTAGCATCACTTATTTCCGATAAGTCAAATTCAAGTGAGAATCTAAAAACAGGAGATATTCTTTTTTCAAAAAAGCAGCTTTTTGTAAAATGCTTCGCTGGATTTTTAGAGCTTTTGCAGGTTCAAATCCCGTCGCGAAATATAGTAAATGCTGCGAGCTTTATAAACGGTGCAAAACTAGGAAATCATAGCCGCTTTCTATAAGCAATTTTTATTATTTGCTTTTTGCCGTTTACTTGGCGATGGCTTTTATAAATGGTAAACTTAATTTATGTTATTATCTGATTGTCCGATAGATAAAAATTGCGAAATAGTATCTGTCAATCTTTCAGATGATGAGACTTTGAGGTTATGTGAATTAGGGTTGAGAATTGGATCAAAATTGAGAGTTTGCCAGTATTGTCCTTTTGGATCTTTACTTATTTCAAAAGGAACAGAAAGAATTGGAATATCACCGCATATTGCAAAGTCGCTAGTGGTAAAATATATTTGATTTAAAATATGTCTGATTATAAATTGAAAACAGTTTCTAAAACAAAAACAGTCGCTCTTGTTGGCAATTCAAATGTTGGCAAATCCACACTTTTTAATACTATTACAGGTGGAAACCAAAAAATAGTTAATGCTCCAGGCACTACAGTAACTGTGGCACAGGGCAAATGGGGGAGTAATACACTCATTGACTTGCCGGGAATAATTTCTCTAATTCATAATAGTATAGATGAAAAGGCAGCGGTAGATGTTTTAGTAGATAAAAGCAATTTACTTTATCCAGATTTGATTATATTAGTGGCAGATGCTATGCATATTTCAAGAAGTCTTTATCTTTATGCACAGCTGAAAAAATTAGATATACCAATTGTGTTTGCTATTTCTATGGCAGACATTGCTAAAAAAAGAGGAATAGAGTTTGATACTGCTTTTATTTCTAAAACGCTTGAGGCACCTGCAATTTTGCTTGATGCAAGAGATAAAAAAAGTGTTAAAAGTTTAGAGGAAAAAGTTAGTGCTTTATTAGAAAACCAATCTAATTCAGATGAAAAAGAGATAAAAAAAGTTAGTGATAATCAAAAAGTGAATCCAGTGAGTTTCGCAAAATTGCATTTTGAAGATAATATAAAATGGGTATCTAGTGTTGAAAAGAAATTATCTATATCTGATTACGATAAGCTAACTTTTTCAGATAGATTAGATAAAGTTTTACTTAATAAAATTATAGGACCGTTTGTGTTTTTAGGCTTGCTGTTTTTAGTTTTTCAGCTTTCCACATTTGCATCTTTTCCTATAATAGATTTTATAGATAACCAAGTTAGAGATTTTGTAATAAGCGGTTATGATAATTTATTTGGAACGGGCCTAATTCAAGCATTTATAGAAAACACAGTGATAGAAACTGTTTTCACTCTTTTAGAGTTTGTGCCGCCTATGCTTTTTATTTTTATATCATTAGCAATTTTGGAGGGGTGTGGATATTTGTCAAGGGCTGCATTAGTAACAGATAAACTTATGCGCTCTATTGGATTAGAGGGGAAAAGTGTAATACCGATAATTATTGGATTTGGATGCAATTTGCCTGCTATAAAAGCCACGCGAGTGCTAAAAACATCTACTATTAGAAAAAGCACAGCATTTGTGATTCCATATAGTTTATGCTCTGCAAGATTTTCAATTTTTATAGTTTTAGCTCATGCTTTTTTCTATGAGACTGCTGGGCTAATAGTTTTTCTACTTTATATAATAAGTGTGATATTTATTTTGGGTATTTCTCTTACTATTAAAATAATAAGAAAAACTATTAATAAAAGAAAAGGAATAAAAGAAGATGCAATTTCTGCAATGATTATTCATTTGCCGGTTTATCAGCTTCCAAAACTGTCATATATTTTTAAATCATCTTTTTCTAAACTATCTAATTTCTTATTAGGTGCTGGACGAGTAATAGTTTGCGTTTTAGCTGTTTTGTGGTGTCTGCAAGCTATACCTGTGCCGCGAGCCTCTCTTGACGGGACAAGCGCTGATGATACATTTGGAAATGTAAAAAATGTTAACAATTCTGCATACGGGGTATTAGCTCGCGGCACAGCGCAAATTTTTGAACCAGCAGGATTTGGAGATTGGCATTTATCTCAAGCAGTTATTAGTGGGTTTTTAGCAAAAGAGGTGGTTTTAGGATCATTAGAAAATGCTTATTCTATTAATTCAGATGAGGCCAGTGATTCAGATAAGGCTAAGGATTCAGATGAATCTGCTACTAATTCTAGGGATTTGGCTTTGTCCAAAAATTTGCAAAATACACTAAATCTAACATCAGGCGGACGCACGAGTTTAGCAGCGTTTTCATTTATGCTTTTTATTTTACTATATATTCCGTGTATGGCTACTGTTATAGGGATTAAAAGTGAGTTTGGACTGAGGCAGTCATTAGTTAGTGTGGGAGTGTCTTTGACTTTAGCTTATGTTTTTAGTGTATTATTTTATCAAATAGCGGTTCATCTATTTTGAGAGGTAAAATGTGAAAGAGTTAACAAATAATATAGAGTGCAAAATTAGTCAACTTCCTGTTTATGAATTAGCTATGGAGCTCAATATTTCCTATGATTTTGCAAGACTGCTAAAAAATGAAGTAGATGGTATATCTGTTTTAACCTGTAATAATTGCATTTTGAAATGTGCTTTTAATAAGTTTTAATATACTATAATTAGTTTTCGAATCTAAAAGATATTAACTTCCAATGACTATTTATTTTTTCAAACTCTGCACTCACAGGATATAGTTTTTTACCATCTGCTATATTTACAGCAGCAAATATCTTATCTTTCAAAACTCTATTAGTTATAATAGTTTCTACACGATCTGGTTTTATACCTTTTTTAAAATAAAACATTTTCAGGCAGCAATTTTTTATATTTTCATCAGAGTAGTGTTTATACGTTTTTCTTCTCAAGCGGCGTAGTGCTTTAGTATAGTTTTCATTCATAGAAAAATATAAAAAATTGCTCTGATCAAAGTCAATTAAACTGTCATAATTGAAATTAAATTGAGCCATTATAATAGTGTATATTAAAAACTGATATATGTCAAATAAGGGTTCTAAATTGTTGAAAACTTTTTATTTAGTATTCAAATCTATTAATACTTTAAGCCCATAGCAGATTTTACCTCTTCAAGAGTTTGAACTGCTATATCATTTGCTTTTTTACAACCCTCTTCAATAATATCCGAGATAAACGATTTGTCGTTTGCTAGTTCTGCTCGCTTTTGTCTAATGGGTGCAAAGTACTCATTAACGTTTTTTGATACAAACTGCTTTAGGGCTCCAGCTCCTGCATCTGCAATTTCTGCTGCAATATCTTCTTCGGTTCTGCCGCTAGTTAGAGCTGCTGTGGTTAGTAATGCCGATATTTCAGGTCGTTTTTCAGGATTGAAAGTTATTTTTCTTTCAGAATCACTTTTTGCCTTTTTTATTATATTTTCAGTTTCTGCTTCTGTGAAAGATAGCTGAATAGAGTTATTATAGCTTTTTGACATTTTTCTACCGTCTAAGCCAGGGATTAGAGGGCTATTTGTTAGCAGTCCGTGTGGTTCTGGAAAAATGAATGAATATCTTTCATTAAAACGCCGCGCGAGAGTTCTAGTGATTTCTATATGAGGAAGCTGATCGCGCCCCACAGGAACTATATTTGACTTGCAAAATAAAATATCAGCTGCTTGGTGAATAGGGTAGGTGAGAAGCAGGGCAGATAAAGTTCTTCCACTTGCTTCAAACTCTGCTTTCACAGTGGGATTTCTATGTAGTTCAGACTCTGATACTAAAGATAGAAACGGAATAAAAAGCTCATTTAATGCAGGAATAGCGCTATGTGCAAAAATCACTGTCTTTTCTGGGTCTATTCCGCAAGATAAATAATCTAACACATTTGAATAAACATATTCCTGTACATTTTCAGTATTTTGTCTATCTGTGATTACTTGCAAATCTGCTATGAGCAAATATGTTTTCACACCAAGATTTTGCAGTCTCACACGCTCTTGAATAGATCCAAAATAGTGCCCGATATGCAAATGTCCGGTAGGTCTATCTCCAGTTAGGCATGTATATTTAGTAGGATTTTTCTCTAAATTGGCACTAATCTTTTTTGATTTATCCCAGCTAGCAGCAAAAGTCTCTTCACTCATATATACAGTTTATACTGTTTAAATTGTTTCTCTACCGGTTTCACACGGATTAGAAATTTCCTGCAATAAATAGCTTGTTCATAAATGCAGCCATCTGACCACGAGACACTTGGGTTTTTGGACGGTATGTGTTATCAGCATATCCACCAGTGATTT
>JAITBJ010000014.1 GCA_031283665.1 Candidatus Opitulatrix cubana | reverse complement strand
GCTCAAAAAATTAAGAAAAGCAATGTAAGAGATATCGTAATCATAATCGGCCCTGAGGGCGGTTTAACCGATAATGAGATTAGCAAATTTAAAAAGTCTGGCGCTGAAATAGTGGATTTAGGTAGCACTATTTATAGAGCATCTTTTGCAGGAGCTGCCGCGGTAATTGAGCTAAAAACTCTTTTAGATTTAGATTTCTAAGATTTCTGAACCCTCTATAACACTGCAAATACCTTTTTCGTCTGCCGTAATCCTTTCTAATATAAACGCCATCAAAATACTTTTTGGCAAACTTTGAAAGTTCATCAGCATTCTGATCATGGCATTCCATAAAAAGCATCCTTGCTCTTGAAAATTGAGAGTGATAAATTATAGACTTCGCTAATGTCATACCATTATCATCTGCATCAGGGTTTCCGCTAAATAGTGCATCGTGTGGTTCATTGTACAGAACTTCTTCAGTCACAAACGAGTCTCTTGGGACATACGGAGGATTTGCAATGATTGCATCTGCTTCAGAAATTATTTTTGAAAGCTTCTCATTTTCAAGAGTATTGTTTTTTATTTTTTGCAGCTCCTCAGGAATTGCAAGTTTTTCAAATTTCACATTAACTCTTTTATATAAATCTTTATTTTCGTTTGCCAACTCTATTGCAGCATCTGATTTATCTATACCTATTATACTAGCTGTACTAAACGAACCTTTATGAGATCCCATTTTTCCCCATCTTAAAAATTCATTACCAATCGTTAGAGCAACAACTCCAGATCCAGTGCACAAATCTAAAATCTTCAAATGCTCCTTTTTCCAAAAATAGTCTTTTGTATTATAATATTTACTGCCAATTGCATGCAAAAAATGGTCAATCATAGATTCTGTTTCAGGCCTAGGAATAAAAACACCTTTTCTTGTTTTATAATCATATCCAAAAAAATTCACCTCTCCTAAAATATATTGCAACGCTTCGCCAGTAGCGCGGCGTTTAGCATATTCAAGAATTTTTTTCTTTTGCTCAATAGTTTTTTTATCATCACCATCATATGAAAAAATATTTGATGTATACATTTTAATAATTTCATTCTGATCACCATCTAAAACATAAGACAAAATAGCCTTATATTCATGAAAAGGAATATCTTCAAGAGCCTTTTTCTTAGGACGCGGTGGCTTGCAAATGGGAATCATTATCTTTTTGAATTGCGCTGTCTATCACAGGCTGCAAAAGTCCATCAAGCACCTGATCAAGATTGTATGCTTTAAAACCTGTGCGGTGATCTACTATTCTGTTTTCAGGAAAATTATATGTCCTAATTTTTTCACTTCTGTCAAGAGTTCTCACCTGGCTATGCCTCATATCTGCAGCTTTTTCATCTGCTTGCTCTTTTTTGAGTGCAAAAAGTCGCGATTTCAAAACTCTAAGTGCAGCAGCGCGATTTTGAATTTGAGACTTTTCATTTTGCATAGAAACAACTATGCCTGTAGGAATATGCGTCATTCTCACAGCAGAATCTGTAGTGTTTACAGACTGACCGCCAGGACCTGATGAACGGTAAACATCCACTTTTAATTCGGTAGGGTCAATTTCAAAATCTTCTTCAAGTTCATCTGCTTCTGGATAAACTAATATGCCTACAGCAGATGTGTGAATACGGCCTTGAGATTCTGTAGTAGGAACTCTTTGCACGCGGTGAACTCCGCCCTCATATTTTAAATGATGCCAAACTCCCTCTTCAGGCGATGCATCAGCGTTTCCGCGAAATATAAGCGTAGCGTCTTTAATTCCGCCGCCAATAGAGTTTTCCTGAAAATCTAGCACTTGCATTTTCCAACCTTTTGAAGTAGCATATTTTTCATACATTCTATATAAATCAGATGCGAAAAGTGCCGATTCTTCACCACCCACCCCTGCTTTAATCTCCATAATAGTATCTTTTTGATCATCAGGGTCTTTTGGAACAAGAACCTCTTTTAGCTGCCCCTCTACAACTTCTAATTCTTTTTCAAGACTTTTTACCTCTGCAGCAAACTCTGAATCCTGGCCTGCTAATTCAAGAGCAGCGCCTATATCACTTTGCAACTCTTTATATTTTTTATACACTGACACAATTTGCCTCAATGCAGCATATTTTCTTCCCAGCGTTCGAACTTTTGCCTGATCGTTATGCGTTTCGGGCAGCGCAAGAGCTTTTTCAATTTCAGCAAATTCACGCAGTTTCTCTTCTGCAGCTTCATACTGCGTATCATTGTTGCCGCTGTCAGACATAGTTTTAGTCTACCATAAATAGAAACCGCGAGTCGCAATCGTAAAAAGTCAAATGTTATAATTCTGTTATAAATTGTTGTGCAACCAGAAACTGTTTTACAGTACCGGTTTATTTGTATTTAGCTTTTTACTCTATAAAACAGTTTAAGGTTCTCGTCACATTAGAAAATGAATGTGAAGCAGCAGATATTGAATAGGAGTAGATATTGAAAGCGGAGCATCTATGAGGTCGCTCAATGTTACAATTTATGGGGTCGTTCGCTGCCAAAACAGTGCTTGGCTTTTGCTCTCTGTATTCGATTTTCTTGGCGAATAAAGAACATCCCGCGCGAAAATCTCATACACCCCAAAATTGAACATTTCGCTTGTATAAAATTAAATGTTACCAAATTGTTATAATTATGCGCACGGGGGGGGTTCGGCGATTTTTTTGTAAACTATAACTATGAATACAAAAATTAAACCACAAAAAGTTGGCACTATTATAACAGTTTTGTTGTTTGGATTAATTTGCGCAATTGGCGGATATGAGATACATTCGTCTACAGACGGCGCATCATCACCGCTTCCAGTAAGTAAAGGTGGAACAGGCGGGAACAATTTCCCTGCAAATAGTGTATTAGTTGGAAACGGTCCTTTATCGTTTAGTTCGCGTGGAATAGATACAACTCCTCAAAGCGGCTCAAACAATCTGATTACAAGCGACGCGTTATATAAGGGTCCACCAACAGAGAATATTCCACTTACAATGCAAAGCAACTGGGCGCTTAGTTATAGTTCTTCTGTAAAAATAGGTAAACTCTGCAGTTTGACTTTTCGTACCTATAACAACACGGTCACAATAAATGCTGGAACAAATTATCTAATAGCAGATGTTGATACTAAGTGCAGACCTGCCCAAAGAGTTCATAGCCCTTTAGTATTAACTGCTGCAACTAACTCGTCTCACGATAACATTTTTTTAATGATAACTACTGCCGGAAGTGTATACATTTATAATTATGGTACTAATAGCGTGAGTGCAGGAACAGGAAGCATGTTTGGAGTTTCAGTAACATATCTTGCAAACTCATAACGGCGCGCATGCGTGAGTAAAAAGTTTTCAACAGATAAAAAATCGCGAGTTGAGTTTTAAAAAATTAAACTGCTTTTTCTTTCGCATGTTCCTTATTAAGTTTTTTCAATTTCGCAGACATTGCATCCATACGAACTCTCATTAGTTCATTTTTATCACCAGCATCTGCAAAATCAGAAAAATCTTCGTTCTCAATTTTTTCAATTAATTCATTTCTTTCATCATTAGTTAACATATTTATATTCTACTCCAATTTTTCGAATTTTTCAAGTCCTCACAATGAAACACTAAGATTATATTCAAATCAATTTGCTCATATCCTATTACCACAGGCAGTGCCCTTTCTATATATGTTTATTGTTATTAAAGCGGTTTTCAACTCTGGAACATTGCAACCTTTTGAAAAATCAAATGTTACCAAATTGTTATAATTATGTGCACGGGGGGGGTTCGGCGATTTTTTTGTAAACTATAACTATGAATACAAAAATTAAACTACAAAAAATCGGCACCATTATAACAGTTTTATTATTTGGAGCAATTTGCGCAATCGGTGGGTATGAGATACGTTCGTCTACTGATAGCAACAGTTCCGTTTTACCAGTTGCAAAAGGAGGCACAGGCGGAAACTCTCCAGAAAGTGCAAGAACTGCTCTTGATGCACAAAAAACCCTTGTGAGCGGAACGAATATTAAAACAATAAACGATAACAGCATAGTAGGAAGCGGAAATCTTGAAACAGGTTTGAAATTTGGATATATTCCATCCATATTGGCGACTCAATCTTGCATATATGATAACCTTTCAAACGCAACATATAGCTTTGATTCTTATGGGAAACGCCTTAAAATTTATGTTAATTCATTTTCAAAATGTGACCAGTTTACATTTTACTTAAACGGAATAGTAGTGCCAGAATATACAGCGCTTCGAACGGAGGCTACAGGAAGATATGGTTGGGGTTCGTTTGTATTTTCTGTAAACAGTTATCCAGGTATAGGGAGTTGCATGCAAGATAGACGTCATTCAAACACAACTACACCTTTACTTTTTCAGACCTCCCTAGGCCCTAACGCTGATTCAACACTCAGCCTATGTAGAAAAACGAGTGAATACTATAGCCTAAAAGTTGTTCTAGCAGGGACGGCCAAAGATTCGAAAGTTAACAATTTAGTTTTTGATATAATCGGCGTAACAAGTATAGACCCTGCAGGCATAACTTTGACAGACAGCTAAAATCTAAAACAGTTTCTGGCTGTTTCATTGCTATAATTTATGTATGAGAGCAATCACAACTATTATCGGGAAGCTGATAAGAGCGGGAGTGAGAATTAAATCTCAGGGAAGCTCTTTCCCAGGATTTATAGTTGAGAAATTAAACCCATCATACCTGAAAAAGAGTTTAGACCTCTTGCCATTTGGAGTTGTGATAATATCAGGCACTAATGGAAAAACTACTACTACTAAAATAGTTTCTGCTCTTTTGCAGTCTCAAGGTCTTAGAGTTTTTACAAATCCTACCGGCTCAAACTTTATAAGAGGCGTGATCTCTGCAATAGTAGAAAAAGCCACAATTAGAGGAAATCTCAATTACGATATAGCTGTTTTAGAGCTTGATGAAGCATACGCCGAGCTTTTTGTGAAGCAGTATAAACCAAAATACTCTTTGATTTTGAATGTGGCCCGCGACCAATTAGATCGGTTCGGTGAAATAGATAAGACCGCTTCTATGCTAAATGCTGTGACAAAAAGCACAACTGATTTAGTGGTTCTCAATGCAAATGATACCAATGTATCAAATCTTGAAAGCAGTGCACATAAATCATATTTTGATATTGACAAAAGCTTGAAAAAGCTCTTTTTGAATGATGATGAACTTCATGGAAAAAATAAATCTCGCAAAAAAAATATGCCAGCAAAAAATTCTATCAAATCTATTATCACCAATCTAACTCTCACAGAAGACACTGTCTGCAAATTGCTTAAAATCAAAAGCGATGTAACTGAAAATGCAGCACAAATTGAATATAGCGGCAAAAAATACTCTTTCACGCCTGCTCTTTCAGGAGTTTATAATTTATATAACGCAACCGCTGCACTTGCTTTAGTTGTGCAAGTTCTAAATAATATAAACTTTGAAAAAAATATAAACTCTAAAACAGATGCAAACCCTAAAGAAAATGTTAATTTTGAAAGCCTATTAAAAAATCTTGAAAAGATTAAGCCCGCTTTTGGCAGAGGCGAAAAGTTTGAAATTGGGAATAAAACATTAGAGCTCATATTAGTGAAAAATCCTGCGGGATTTAGATTATCGCTTGCAAGCTACCCTATTGAGTGCGACACTAAAATTGCAATAGCAATAAATGACAATTATGCTGATTCACGAGATATAAGCTGGCTTTGGGATGTAGACTTTACCAGCCTCAATGCAGAAAACACTGATGCAAAAAACATAAATATATCAACTGCTGGCACTCGTGCATGGGATATGGCTTTGCGATTAGCTCATGACAAAATAAAAGTTTCTTATGTGGAGGAAAACATAAAAGCAGCTCTTGAATTGTTATTAAACGGCAAAAGCAATGATAATAACAATAATGATAATAGCAACAAAAAGCAGACAATAAGAGTGTTTGCAAGTTACACAGCTATGTTAGAAATTAGAAAAGCCTTAAGAAAGTGGACCGCAATTGAGGAAGCAGGTGCATAAATTATGAAACTTTCAATTTTGCAACTTTACTCCCACGATATGAATATATACGGCGACTGCGGAAATGTGCTTGCAGTTCAGCGCAGAGCTGAACGCTACGGTTTAGATACGGAAATAAAAGTCTATAATCAAGGAGATGCTTTTCCTGAAGACCCCGACATCATCATCGGCGGCGGCGGTCAAGATTCTGGTCAAAGCAAAGTGATAGATGATTTACATAAAATATCTCCAAAATTGAAAGCTCTTGCAGAAAAAAATACACCTATGCTTATGGTTTGCGGACTATATCAGCTTTTTGGAAACTTTTTCAAAACTCATAATGGTGAGATTTTGAAAGGGCTTGGCATTTTTGATATAGAAACTAATGGACGCGAAAAGCGCTTAATAGGTAATGTGGTTTCGCAGTCTTCGCAATTTGGCACTCTTGTAGGATATGAAAATCATAGCGGACAAACTTTTTTGAAAAATAGTGCGAAACCACTAGCAGAAACTGTGATACTTGGCATTGGTAATAACAGTGGTAATAACGGGAAAAATCTAAACGAAGGATGTGTTTACAAATCATGCATCGGCACATATTTGCATGGCTCTGTTTTACCGAAAAACCCCGCAATCACCGACTTTTTAATAAAAACTGCGCTTGAAAACAAAAGTATGCAGCTGCCTGAAATAGGACCTGACCCGTATAAAACTGATATATTTATTGAAAACGCCAGAAAAGTGGCTAAAAACCTAAAACGATAAAACGATGAATGATGTAATCGAAAATAATAGCATTATAGACAATGATGATATTATAAGGATTTTGAGAGAGGGCTATGTTTTGCAATTGCCTACCGACACTCTTCCGGGTTTAATTTGTGACCCACATAACAAAAATGCAATAGATAAGATTTTTACTAAAAAAAACCGATCTTACGATAAAAGATTGCCAATTCTAATACCCGAAGACTGGAATGAAGAAACTCTTGTGAAAAAATGGAGTCCATTAGAAAAAGCTCTAATTGAAAAATACTGGCCTGGAGCGCTAACAATTGTAAAAAGATATACTTCAATAAACCATTTATATTTGGGCGATTATTCAGATACTATAGCAATTAGATGCCCAAATGATCCAATTTTATTAAATGTGTTAGAGCGGTTTGGCCCTGTAGCGTGCACAAGCGCTAATAAAAGCGGAGAGAAACCAAAAAATGAGAACTCTAAAGGCTCTACCATAATTGAAGTGGTGAATGAAAAAATACGCGTTTTACGTGATGGAGATATAATTATAAAATAGATTTAAAAATGTGGAGATTTTGTGATAGACTAGTATTATTATGCTTTCGAGAAGTAATAACGCTCGGCAAAAAGAGAGTTATGATAAGGAGAAAACAATGGTAAAAAAACTAAGCATATTTAGTGCAGCACTTTGTATAATGCTAACAAGCAGCATAAACGGTGCATACGCTGATAATCAAACAGATAACGGCACAAGCGTGTCAAGCACTTTCACAGTGCAGCCGCAAATAGCGACTTCAGGTCAAGAAACATCAAATGTTACTACATCTAATTTAGTAAAATGGACGCTAACAACTCTAAGAGTGCCATTTTCACCTGTTGGATCAGATGGCAAAAACGGACCTGGTGATAACGGCTCTGGCTTTTCTGAAATAAGTGGTGCAAAAAATAACACACCCGTAGCAAGCGGAAACACTTATGTACCAGGTCAATGCACATGGTATGCGTATAATAGAAGAGTTCAATTAGGTCTAAAAGTTGGTGCTTTTTGGGGCAACGCTATAGATTGGATATCGGCAGCTAAAGCTGATGGCTATTCAGTAGATAACAGCCCAAGAGTTGGCGATATATTAGTTTTCCAACCTGGACAAGATGGTGCTGGTGGATACGGTCACGTTGCAGTTGTAGAAGAAATAGGAGCTAATAACTCTGTTAGAGTATCAGAAATGAACTATTTAGCACCTTTCAACTATAATGAACGATGGATATTCAATGCAGACCAACACACATTTATCCACTAATTCGCATTCATCCACTAATTTAAATAAGTCAACTAATACAATTCCCACACCTTACGAGGATTTATTACAGTTTGTGCTTGAAAACGGTTCACACAAAGACGACCGCACAGGTGTAGGGACCACAAGCTATTTCGGCGCTCAAATAAGATATGATTTATCAAAGGGCTTTCCGCTTATAACCACTAAAAAAGTCCATTTCAAGGCTATAGTCCATGAGTTGCTATGGTTTTTGCAAGGTTCATCAAATATAAAGTATTTGCAAGAAAATAATGTGAGAATTTGGAATGAATGGGCTGACGAAAATGGTGAATTGGGGCCTGTATACGGCGTTCAATGGCGAAGCTGGCCCACTTATGATGGCGGCTCAATTGACCAAATATCAAATGTGGTAGAGCAAATTCAAAACAATCCAAACTCTCGCAGATTGCTAGTGTCAGCTTGGAATGTGGCATTAGTGGACAAAATGGCACTACCTCCGTGTCATTTACTTTTTCAGTTTTATGTGAATGATGGAAAGCTTTCGTGCCAACTTTATCAACGAAGCGCTGATTTATTTTTAGGAGTGCCTTTCAATATAGCATCTTATTCCCTACTAACGCATATGATTGCAAGCGTGACAGGTCTTGAAGTAGGCGATTTTATATGGACAGGCGGCGATTGTCATATTTATGATAATCTTATGGAGCAGACCCAATTGCAGCTTTCACGCAAACCGTACCCATATCCAGAAATCAAAATCAAAAAAAGAAAAAGCATTTTTGATTTCAAATATGAAGATTTTGAACTCGTAAATTACCAATCTCATGAAGCTATTAAAGGCGTTGTAGCAGTTTAGTGAATAAAAAAATATCCCTTATATGGGCGCAAGCTCAATCAAAAACAGGTGAAAGTGGCGCCATTGGGTATCGGGGAAAAATACCATGGCATATACCTGAAGACCTGAAGCACTTCTCATCTCTTACAAAAGGCGGCGCTGTGATTATGGGAAGACGCACTTTTGAATCACTGCCAGAAAAGTTTAGACCGCTTCCAGATAGAAAAAATATAGTGATAACCTCTAATCCCGACAGCATCAAAGTGTCAGGTGTTTTAGCGCTAAACTCTTTAAAAGAAGCAATTGCAAGAGCTAATACAGAGAATATATGGATTATTGGCGGCGCTTCAATTTATAAAGCGGGATTGAAGTACGCTAACACTGCCTATATTACAAAAGTCAGAAAAAAAATAGACGCTGACACTTTTGCACCGGAGCTAAGTAAACAGTGGCTATTCAACGAAAAATGGGTTCTAAAAGAGAAATCAGAATGGATGATGTCAGAAAGCGGCGAGCAATACTGCTTTACAAAATATGTGAAAAAAGCACCTGCTGTGCATTTTGGAAAAATTGCTTCACGCATTGAAGATGCTTATGTAAAACATAATATAGCATTTTTATCACGCAAACGCAAAACTACATTTGATACTTATATAAGTTATGGCAGCCAAAACAAGGTCAGACTCCTTGCACGAGCAATTTTAGCCTCTTCAAAAAAGAATCCTAATGAATTGAGACGGGGATTTAGAACCCTAGCAGCCGCTCAGGTGCCCCATATAGACGTTTTTGCGTCCGTTGACGGTAAAACCCTACCCCACACCCTAAAAACGGACAGAGGGGGCTATATTGACGAATATATAGACATTAAACTCGCACCAGGAGATCATAAATTAGAGTTTTGGACTAAAGACACAGAAAATAATAAATCTACCGGCATTTTGAAAGTGATAAGCGATAACACTAAATATGGCGTGATAAGCGATATTGACGACACTGTGATTATCACAAAAATACCATCTATATTTCTTGCAGCCTATAATTCACTATTTAGAAGCCCTAATAACAGAAAAGCAGTTTATGGAATAAACAGACTTTTTGAAAGCCTAGATAAAAAATATAAAGATGTAGCATATTTTTATGTTTCTACATCCCCATGGAATGTGGCTAAAACTGTTAGAAACTTTCTAAAAGCAAATAAACTGCCTGAGTCACCGTTTATTTTGCGTGATTTCGGGCCTACTGGCGATAAGGTATATAAAACAGGTCGCGAGCACAAAATGGAAGAAATCCAACAGATTTTTGAGGATTTTCCAAATATGCAGTGGGTGCTAATTGGTGATGATGGACAAATAGATCCCTCAATTTATCGTGATATCGCAGACCTTTATCCTGAAAAGATTAAAGCAATAATTATTAGGCGTTTATCAGGCGCTGAGCTTTTTCTAAATCATATAATTCCTATTTCCTTTGAAACTCCGTTTACAGAAAAAACTACTTATAAGAGTATTCCTGTAATGGCTGCTGATGATGGCTATAAACTTCGTCAGATGGTAGAAAACATTCTCTAGCGTCTTCAGTGCTACTGTAAAGAGGGGTTTGCACAATTTGAGACTTTCCATTATAAAACACTAAACCTTTCCCAACGCAAAAATCATCACGCTTGCATTTTGGAATCGGTATATATGAAAAACTTTGCGAAAATCTATCATCAGGCTGTAAACATATAGAAATGTTAGCGTTTTTTAGCTGACTAGTGATTTTCCAAAGGTCAGGGTTATTACACTCCAAAATCTCAACAATAGCAATTTTATTCATTTGCCTTGCATTAGCAATTGCTAAAAGCGCTTTATCTTGCTCTTTATCAGTAAATGTGTGAATATCTCTTATAATTTCCACATCTGCTTGAGAAGTAATTTGATTTGAGATTTGATTTGAGATTTGCCTGGCGAGAAAATCAACTAAATTGGATTTGCCACTTTTTGGCGGTCCTGTTATAACTATTAAACCTTTTGCGTCAACTAAAAACGGTTGAATCGCAAAATACTCTAAACCTAAAACTAAAGACCTTTCTAATAATTCACCCTTTTGAGAAAAACGAGCATCTTTCAAACCATCTAAAAGAGTATTAGCCTCTACAATTTCAGGCAATTTGGAAACGGTTTGCGCCTGTGAAATGTTTGCTTGGGTTTGCGCCTGCACTAAATCATCTATCTTTTTAAGTCTAACTAATGGATCAGGGTCTATTATAATTGTTTGCATCTCTAAACCATTATAAAACCCTCTTCCAGGCGGCAAACTATCGCTAAATTGCTTTTTGTCAACACCTAATAATAAATAATCCTGCTCGGAAACTAGCTTCATAATAAAACGCGTAGCAAAGCAGCTAATTATTTTATTAGGCACAGCATTTGCTCTATCCATAGTTAAAACCACAGCTATGCCTGCGCTTTGTGCAGCAGATGTGACAAAATTAAACTTTTGCATAAGTTGATTATCAAGCTGTGAATCATATATTTCACGGAAAAGCTGAAAATCGTCAATTACTAAATAAATAGTTTGAAACTGTTTGCCGTTTTTCGTTGTTTCATAAATTGTGCTCTCTTTTGCAAGGTTTTTCTGCCTGAGCTTTATTTCCAAAATTATCTTATCCATAATTCTATCAACTAATTCTTCATCGTTTATATCTACCACAGCGCCTACTGTTTTGAGTTTTGATATATTAGAAAAAACTGTTTGACTAGAAATTATATAAAAAGCACTACCGCTATCAAGACTGCCTCTCATATCTGATTGCTGCGATTTTGAATAAACCAAAGATTCAACAAATGTGGTTTTGCCAGCACCAAAACTTCCATAAATCACTAAATTGCCATCAGTCTTTGGGTCATAAGAAAAAATCTCTTGGGTTTGCCTCTCAGGAATATCTACTAATCCTAAAGCGTCTGGAAAATCACAATCCGCAAAATCGCAGTCTTCAAAAGTAATGTTTTCAGCTAATTGGTCTCTCCAAGGTTTATAGGGCAAATCGAAACCAGATTCTAAATATAATTTTTGTAAGCTTTCCACAGTGCTTTCTAAATAAGATTCATTATCTATATAAGCGCTTTGAAACTCTTCAATTTCTCCTGAACCACATTTAATAGCTACTCTTCCTGGTGTGGACACATCAAAATGAGCTGCTCGCGGGCTTCCTATAATGTCTTTAGAATCATTCTCGTCAGCCACTCGCAAGGCTATTCTCAAATTAGCATTAGCTCTCAAATTGTCCTTTATCACACCAGCAGGGCGCTGAGTGGCTAGTATCAAATGAAGACCTAGGGATCTCCCGCGAGCAGCGATATCTATCAGACCGTCCAAAAACTCTGGAATATCTGCAACAAGAGCAGCTAGTTCATCAACCACTATTACTAAAGCAGGTGGCGCTAAATCAGGGCATTTTTCTTGCATAGATTTTAAATCTTTCACGCCAGCGCTATTAAAAATAGTTTCTCGGCGCTTTAGCTCTGCTTTCAAAGAAATCTGCGTTCTTGAAAAAAGCTTTTCTGACAAATCGGTCACTAAACCTACGCAGTGCGGTAAATAGCTAATTGAAGAAAACGCCGAACCGCCTTTATAGTCTATTAGCAAAAAGTTTACATCTTTTACTGACGAGGAGACTGCTAACGACAAAATCCACGATTTTATAAACTCGCTTTTCCCACAGCCTGTAGTCCCGCCAATAAAAACATGCGGACCATCATCAACTAATGAAATAGTTTTCTCTCCAGCACCCCCTATCCCAACTACAGCTTCTAATTTTTTATTATTATACTCACTATCATAAGGGCTGCCTTTAATGCGATTTCTCAATTGTGAAAACAGAATGCTTTTAGGTAGTGCAGCAGACGCATTTTTAGAAGTTGGATCTAAAAGCATAGACAAAAAGTAAATAGATTGCTTATATTTTTCAAAATCAAAATAATCAAAAGTCACAATTTGCGATGTGCGATTTTCCTGCATATAAAACACTGTTGACTGATCGTAATCTATATATGTAGAACAAATTGCCGGTAAATTAGTTTTCTCATCTGTTAAGCAAATCAAATGGGCATTTTTATTTTGCTCAATAAACTCAACTGGTCCTTTAACGGCGTTGTTTGATTCTGAAATACAAAAAATCACACAGTGTGTGTTTGATAAATCAAAAGTCCTCAAACTCTCAAAAGGAATAAAATGTGGCAGGTTTTCCAAAAACACCAGATTCTTTTTATTGTTGCTACTGCTTTTATCATTATCGGTGTTTTTGTCATTTTCGCTATTACTGTTTTCGTTTTGATTATAAACATAAGAGATTTTTAAATCTTTTGGGCGATGAAGCGTTACTATTTGCATAATAAAAGCGAGCATAAGGCTATAAGAGTTTTTGCCAACTATTCCCACAGAGCCGCAATTTTGAAGATTTTCAACTACTGGCGCAAATGATAATGTGTTTGCCTGATTTTTCAAAGAGTTTATTTTTTCAATATCTTCATTTTCTAAATCTTCATTAGTGTCTTCAATTTCAATTGCGCTTTTTATATTGCCAGCTCCTATTCTCAAAGATAGAAACTCTTTATCTTTGGCGTTTCTGCACCAAAGAAGTGATGATTTCGAAATCACAGAATCCAAAATTGTGCTAATTTGCGGATAAAGTGCAGAAACGCTATTTAGCTCCTTTGTTTTCAAATCAACTATTTGCTGCTTAATAACGTCTAGCTTTTGATACCACTGCTGCTTTACTTTCTTTTTAGTTTTCCTGTTTGTCCAGCGTGTATCAAAAAAATTAGCAATAACAATCAGCGGCGACACGGCCATAAATGCAATAGACATTGGATTAGGGTTTATAATAAACATTGCTGCACCTAATGCAAGGGGAGCCGCTGAAGCCACAAGCGGAAAGCGGGAAACGCTATTTTGCAAAAAGAGTTTTGGCATTTTTATTTTTGCTCCATCAAACCGCTCAAATGAGTGAGGCGATGGAATAAAGTATACCTTTTTCATATCAAAATCTCATACTAAATGAAAGCCTAAACAATCAGTTTACTTTCATAATTTGATATTTTCAAATCGCTTCTATCGGGTTTACTAGATAAAAACATTTCAAAATCTGTAGCAGTTTTAGGTTCAAACTCTTTAGTTTTTGGCGCGTAATGCGTCATATAGTGAACATTAATTGGGTCTTTGGGTTTTGCAATCCCTTTTTCGTTCAAATCATTTCGTGGAATAGAAATAGTTTCCCAGTTTTCACCATTAGGGTTATTTTTAAAATCAAGTTGCGATATAGGGTCGTTTTCAAACTCGTACGCGAGCACTTTTGTAGTTTTTGGCACATTAAATCCTGCAATAGGAGACCCAAATGTAACAATCTGCTTTATATTAAACGATTTACTATATTTTTCTGCAAAAAACGCACTGGCTAATCCACCTAATGAAAAGCCTGCTAACATCACATTCGGCTTTGAAAAGTCCCTAATGCCATATTTTTGCATTTCTGTTTCTAATGCAGTCTTTGCAATTTGAGCCAATTCAGAATTGCCGCTCATAATGTTGAAATTTTCGGGCCATCCGTTCACATTGCTCCATTCGCTTGTAGGCGGTATCATAACAGTAAATAGCGGCGGATCACCATCTTTCACCATAACTTGAACATCTGTGGTCCCATCGAAAGTATAACTTTCCATTGAACCAGCTTTATATGCTAACTCTTCCAAATTAGCAGGCTTCTTATAAACATTTTTAAACTTCTCTGGAACATTTTTATTAAAATCCACAGTTTGCTTTTCAATTTGCTCATCAGTGTGCTTTTGAATAAGCTGCAAAACAGAACTCTTTGCAACGCCCGCCGCACACATTGCTAAAAATGCAGCGGATGAAAAGTTTTTTATATTTATATTGCTACCTTGTGCAGCAAGAAGCACCTTTTCTGTAGCATCATATTGAAAATTGCTCCACGCATCAAATCCCTCACCTTCTAAAATCATTTCTTTTGTGTTTTTGGCCACTGCTGAAAAAACGGAACTCGCAAATATGTTGACAATTTTAATAATTTGGAAAGCGGTTTCACCTAAATTAATGTTTAACATTTGCCTAACTTTTTGCTCATACTCTTTAAACTTCTCGGACGCTCTAAACACTTTTCCTAATAAAGTATCTAAATTGCTAGCTGATTTTTGCAGTTCCAATTTAGTTCTCTCTAAACTATCAACAGCTAAATTATATGTCCCCAAAAGCTCATATCTTGAAAGAGCAAAATGCTGATCTAAGTAAACTCTATTTAAAAGATTGCGTGCATCATTACAAAGAGCTGCAAGCGCTTTGATTTTTGAATGTGCAAAATCTAAATCCACATAAGATATCTTTACCTCATCATTAAGCAGCATCTATAAACCTCTCCGAGTTAATTGCTGAATAAAAGATTAATCTCATCTCGGCCGCGCTTGAGGGCACTATAGAGCTTTTATTAGAGCTCTCATTTACAAGTTTATACCAAAACCCATCCACTGTTCTGAAAAAGCATTTTATAGTTTTTGTCATTGTTTTCATATCTTGAACTGTTATAAAAATGCATCCGTCTATTCTATCATCATCATCAAAGTCTGCAGGAGGCGGCTTGACATCTTGCTCCTCTTGTGAATACATTATTTCAATGCAATTAGTATAAAAGTCAATTACTTTTTTATAATCATTAGTTTGCTCTCTTTCAATTCCATCAGGATTGTCAATACCGTAAGAAGAAATAAACGCGGAAATCTGCCCGTTCTCATCAACTTCAGCAAATAACTGCCGACGAAATTGACCAGTATACGCTTCACAATCTATTATATATTTTATCACTTTTTCATACTCTGTTCTTCATAATTATGTTTGTCAATTTCGTCGGCGTGTCGCACAAGCTGCGCGCCTGCCTCCTCAACCATATTAGCATCCTCTTTTAGTTTCAAACAATGAGAATATAAAGACTTTTTGAAAGCGTCCCCAGCATCGCCTTTCCATCTTACATTTTCCAAAGATGAATAAGCAATTTCTGATTCAGCTCTTATTCTATTTGCTAAATCAGATATTAACTGAGCCTCATATCTTATATTATTTGAATCTAATATCATAAACCATAACTCCCGAGCTTATTATTCAATATAATTTTATCTCAAAGAGGAAGCTAATTGTGCATCTGTGTCTCTCAAAGTTTGCTCTGCAGCTTTCAAAAATCTAATCACATCATCTAGTCCTTGAATTGTAGACTTTGCGCCAGTAGTAAACCGAGTAAAAGCGTCATGAAAAACTCCTGAAGCTTGATCGGTTACAAATCCAGAAGAAACCAATTCCTCAATTTTGTGCTTTAGCATATCTAATTCGCTATATATGGAATCTCTTCCTTTAGAGATGTTAGAGCTTGTTTGCTGCAGTTGTTCGTAAGAAACATTTATATTCATTGTTTTTTCCTTTCTCCTAAAAGTTTCAATTACATATCTAGTATTGCAAACTAAAACAAAAAAGTCAAGGGGTGCATTTAAAGTGTTAAAATAGAGCAACTGTTGAAAACCTATAGTTTAGACTGTAAACACAACTCTTTCTAAAAGAAAACTATCATCTAAAAATGTAAACATTCTATTAAACATATATTCTGTTAAATAGACATTCTATTAAACGGGCAAAGCTTTTCAACAGTTTAAATCATCAACTTGACTTATCTAATTAGATATGTCAGACTGTGATAATGAAAGATAAAAAGCTTTATACTGAAGTGCGAAAACTCTCTACAAGCACTTTTCGCGAGGATGGAACACTAAGGTCTTTTAAAGAACAACTCTTTTTATGGAAAAGGGGAAAATTAAAAAGTGGCGATTTAGTTATAATAAGCATTAAAACAATTTTGCCAATAATACCAAAAATCAAAAACTTACCCCTTGTAATAAAACAAAAAGTGTTGCAAAAAATAATATATGATAAACACGAAATTAATTATACCTATTTTCTTGATTTAGAGGAACTTCTTATAAATTCGCCACTCGCATTCGAAAGTTACCGCAAACCAAATACATACATAATTATGTTAAACAAAAAAGATGCAAACAACAATCAACTAATTTGTATTATAGAAATTAATAAATATAAACAACAAATGTTTGTCAACGAAATAAATTCAATATACACAAAAGATATTCAACGTTTAATAAACAAAACCGAAAAAGCAAAAAAGAAAATTTTTATAAATAAAAAAACTAAAAAAATGGCTACCCGCGAAGGGCTTCAAATCCCTAAGCTAAGTAGCCATGTTAATAACAGTATAACATAAAGAATTATATATAACAAACCACTTGAAAGAAATTTTAAGAATTAAACATTTCAAAAAGTCATTGTTACTTTTCTGTTATAATTTGTTGTGCAATTAGTTGTTTTTTTTTAACGTTTACACTGTATATAGAAGGTAATAATTTGTAGACACAATTTATTTCAAAACTACTATACAGAAAGAGACAAAATGAAAAAGAAAATAAACAAAATTGGAGCAGCGCTAACAGTGCTAACTTTTGGTTTGATATGCGGAATCAGCGGATATGAATTGCACTCATCCACTGATAGTGTCTCATCACCTCTTCCAGTAAGTAAAGGTGGAACAGGCGGAAACAGTTTTCCTGCAAATAGCGTATTAGTTGGAAACGGTCCTTTATCATTTGGGTCGCGCGGAATAGACACGACTCCTCAAAACGGCTCAAATAATCTGATTACAAGCGATGCGCTGTATAAGGAAACTGCGGTAGAAGATGCACCGATTGCACCATATGGTAATTGGACATTTACTACTAATCAGAGCAATAAAATCGGCCATATATGCAGTATAAACGTTAAGCTCCGTAATGGAGCAAGTGGGATTACTGCGGCTACAAGTTCACTAGTGGGATATATTGATTCAAAATGTATTCCTGCTGCTTCGGTTTATTTTGTTCTGACTGTGCAAGCGAATGGACAGGATTTTAGTAACATTCTTCTTGGAATAGATAATATTGGTAGAGTATATATTTATAATTTCAGTGGTGTTAATATAGTATCTGGTAGGGAGTTTTCAGGATCAACAACATATGTTGTATATTAATAAAACTTTTCAACAGTCTAAAAAACTAAATTAGTATTTTTACGACTGGATTTTCTTTTTTAAACTTAACCACTCGTTTTCGTTAGAAATTTTGCGACAATGAAAAACTTTTATTATGTTTATATCTAATCTATTAAATAATATAATATACGGTTTCAAATTTTCATCTAAACAAAGATAAGCAACTTTACCTGTTTTGTTTTCCGCCCTATCCACATTTCGCGATAGTAAAAACTTAATCTTTTTTTGTGATTTTTCGTGCTTAAAGGCGCTATCGGTGAAATAAACTGTAAACTGTGAAGTCATAGATTTATGAAGCTTTTCTTAGTTTATATCTTTTTTCAACTTCATCTAAATCTTCTGCCATCATAGAAAGTTTTATTCTCATCATTTCAAAATCATCTTTTTTAATTTCGAAATCAGAATAATCTCCTCTTTCCGCTTTTTCTACAAGTTCATCTTCCTCTGGTGTATTTTTTAAAAGTTCCATATTTATATTATACACTGCTTAAAACATCTACAATAATTAAATGCCTTAAAATCAAAATGTTACCAAAATGTTAGAAATTGCACTCATCTACAGATAGCCCCTCAATATATTAAATTAGCAGACACTGCGGCAATAGATAGTGGTAACGATTATTTAGGTTGCACACCTGCAAACAATTTTGCTTATGTTATTATTATGAATAATAGACGATATGTATACTACAATTCACCTGTTTTCTACAATAAAAACTTTTGAAGCAAGGGATTCGGTTTTAGGGTTTTGAGTGTAAGCATTTACAGCATTAAAGTTTTCAGTATAAGGCTTTTTCCACGCAGTTTCGATTTGCTTTGCCACATCTAACGAGTTTACTTCTGCCACAGCGGTAGGCCCTGATCCTGTAATGTATGAACGGTTTGCACCGTTTTCTAATGCAACCTCTAAAACCTGCTCTAATTTCGGCGCAAGACTAAGTGCAGCTTTTTGCAAATCGTTTCCTAGCAAATTATTTTCCAACAGGTCATTTTCCGTAGTGTCATTTTCCGTAGTGCTTTCCACGCCTCCTATTTTATCATATAAAGAATAAACGCGAGGCGTGGAGAGTCCATACGATTGCACTCCTATTACAAAATAAGAGCATTTAGAAAGCTCTTTAGTCTCTACACTCAAAACGTCTCCAAAACGGCTTCCATGCCTATTTACGCACTTTTTAGCGGCATTCTCATTACGACTATTGACGTTGCTGCTGTTATCGTTATAATCGCTATTATTATGCTTTTTAGCGGCTTCTATCATAAAAGGTATGTCTGCACCCAATTTTGCCCCTATTTCACTATATACGAGTTTTTTATTTTCTAGTGCTTCCATTGCAAGCAAAACTCCTGCAGCATCAGCAGACCCACCAGCTAAACCCGCTGATATGGGTATATTCTTTTCAAGATAAACTCTATAACCCGATTTGATATTTAAAAAATTAAA
>JAITBJ010000002.1 GCA_031283665.1 Candidatus Opitulatrix cubana | reverse complement strand
CTCATAGCATAATAAACTAAAAGCTGAAATGGTAAAAGCAAAAAAAGCCACCAAATGTTGACCCTCCACAAAAGATAATAAGCATCTACAAGCTGATAGCGCGCAAAATATACAATGATTATAACAGCAAGCGCTGAAAGGATGCTTATAGCTTTTCTCAAATTGCAGCTTTTCTTCGGTTTAGATATTTCCTGATTCTATAAGAGTTTCTACAAACTTATTCCGAGGATTTCTCAAAGAGCTTTGCGCTGCTGCAAGTCTAGCCACTGGCACACGGAAAGGTGAGCAAGAAACATAATCGAGTCCTGATAAATGGAAAAACTCAATAGAAGATGGGTCTCCTCCATGCTCTCCGCATATTCCAAGTTTTATATCTTTTTTAGTAGCGCGTGCTTTATCCACAGCCATTTTCACAAGCGGACCAATTCCCTCTTGATCAAGTTTTTCAAAAGGATCAGATTCAAAGATTTTCTTATCATAATAAGACTCTAAAAATGTGGCAGCATCGTCACGAGAAAATCCAAAACCTAACTGAGTCAGATCATTAGTCCCAAACGAGAAAAACTCAGCATTCTCTGCTAAATCATCAGCAATAATGCATGCTTTTGGAATCTCAATCATAGAACCCACATAATAATTAAGCTTAGTTTTTCTCTCCATAATCACCTTATTAGCAGTTTCAATTACTATGCTTTTCACATAATCTAACTCTTTTTTAGAGCCTATAAGCGGAATCATAATTTCTGGATAAACTGTTATCTTTTTCTCTTGCAAATTTAAAGCTGCTTCAATAATAGCTCTTATTTGCATACGAGTGATTTCAGGATATTTTACTGATAGACGGCATCCTCTAAATCCCATCATAGGGTTAATCTCTTTTAGAGAGTTTATTCGCGCGTTTACATCCTCATAATCTTTTTTCAAATCCTTTGCAAGACCCTCAATGCCGGCTTTATCATGCGGCAAAAATTCGTGAAGAGGAGGATCAAGTAAGCGAATAGTAACGCTTTTACCCTCCATAATCTGAAAAATTTCTTCAAAATCTCCTCTTTGCAAAGGCAAAAGCTTTTCAAGAGCTTCTTCTCTTTCAGCTTCATCATTAGCAATAATCATCTCTCTCATAGAGCGAATTCTATCTGCTCCAAAAAACATATGCTCTGTTCTGCAAAGGCCAATTCCCTCAGCGCCAAACTCTAAAGCTTGGCGAGAATCTGTAGGAGTTTCAGCATTTGCACGAACCTCTAAATCTCTATAATTATCAGCCCATCTCATAACTTTTGCAAGATCTCCTGATAAATTAGCTTTTTGAGTTGGAAGCTCCCCCTCATATATATTTCCTGTGGAGCCATCTAATGAAATCCAATCGCCCTCTTTTATTGTGATGCCTCCAAGTTTAAAGTTTTTCCCTTTTTCGTCCATCACAATATCTCCTGCACCTGCAACACAGCATACACCCATACCTCTAGCTACCACAGCTGCATGAGATGTCATACCGCCGCGAACAGTCAAAATGCCCTCAGCTGCATTCATACCCTCAATATCTTCAGGAGAGGTCTCTAAGCGAACAAGAATCACTCTTTTGCCCTCTTCTTTCCATTTCACAGCATCATCTGCATTGAACACCACATGACCTGTAGCAGCACCAGGAGATGCAGGAAGTCCAGAGCCAAGAGGCTTAATCTTTGCAATTTTTGCATCATCAAAGCGCGGATGCAAAAGTGAATCAAGCTGCTTAGGGTCAATAGATAAAAGAGCCTGCTTTTGCGTAATCATATTTTCGCGAACCATTTCCACAGCTACCCTCAAAGCAGCATTAGCGGTTCTTTTTCCGTTTCTAGTCTGAAGCATAAACAGCTTTCCGCGCTCAATAGTAAACTCCATATCTTGCATATCGTGATAATGCTTTTCAAGGCGGTCTGCAATTTGAGTAAACTCTTTATAAACATCAGGCATCACTTCTGCAAGTTTGTCAATATGCATAGGAGTTCTAATTCCTGCTACCACATCTTCACCTTGTGCATTTATCAAAAACTCTCCAAAAAGTTTATTTTCTCCAGTAGATGGACTTCGTGTGAACGCCACACCTGTGCCAGAATCATCACCCATATTTCCAAATACCATCTCTTGCACATTCACAGCTGTGCCCCATGAGTAAGGAATCTCATTCATTTTTCTATAAACATTTGCTCTTGGATTATCCCATGATCTAAACACAGCTTCAATAGAAAGAATTAGCTGCTCTTTTGGATCTTGCGGAAAATCATAACCTTTTTCCTTTTTGAAAAACGCCTTAAACTTTTTTATCATTTCTTGCAAATCTTCAGCGGTAAACTCTGTATCAAGGTTTATTTTGCGAGATTTTTTCATATCGTCTATTATTTCTTCAAACTTTGATTTATCTAATTCCACTACCACATCTGAAAACATTTGAATAAATCTACGATACGAATCATAAGCAAACCGCGGATTATTAGTCAACTTTGCAAACGCTTTCACAACTTCATCATTTAATCCTAAATTCAAAATTGTGTCCATCATACCAGGCATAGATGCTCTTGCACCGCTTCTAACTGACACAAGCAACGGATTTTTTACAGAACCAAAATCTTTTTTAGTTTTCTTCTCTAAATCTTTTAGATTATCAAAAATCTGCTTTTTAATTTCATCATTTATATTTTTATCATCATCATAGTATTTCGTACAAGCCTCTGTGGTCACAGTAAATCCGCTTGGCACAGGAAGCTCTAAAACAGTCATTTCTGCAAGATTAGCACCTTTTCCTCCAAGAAGATTTCGCATATTTGCATTGCCCTCTGAAAACTTATAAACATATTTTACACTCATTTTTAGCTCCTAACTTATTCAATTTATAACTACAGTATATCACTTCTCTTCTTTTTTCAAAATAGCACTTAAAAAGCTTTCAAGCTGTGTAGGGTTGTCAGACGCAGTTTGCTCTTCTAAATCTGATTGCTCCAAATCCCGCTGCTCTAAATCCCAGGCATAATATAAATCACTTTTTACATATCCATACATTCTCTTACTTGAAAAAATTTCACGGCTTTTATTAGAGTTGATTATAGCAACAGAATCTAACTCCATTCGTCCATTGCTAACCCAGCCAGAATACTGAGTTTCAAAACTCTCAGAATTTTTCAGTTTCCAGTCTATTTTGAAAACGGGAGGTTTTGATGATTTATTTGCAGAATCTTTATTCGCAGAATCTTTATTCGCAGAATCTGCTTCCAAGGTATCAGGTTCATTTATAGCACCAACTACTGATAATTGCCCTTTTTCTGAAAAATAATCTTTACCTTTATAAAGGATTTTTGCTGTATAATTTATTTTGTCTTTATCATTTTGACTACTGGCATTTTGATTGTCTCCATCTTGATTTTCGTTAGTTTGAAAATCGGCAATCATTTTAAACTCTTCGTGTTTATGCTCTCCTACAGCAAAAATCCCCTCGCCCTCCCAATGACCTAAAAGCCAAGAGACAGGGTAAAGTTTTTCCGATAAACCTTCTGGAATTACAAATGTCAATTTGATACTATCTTTCTAGTTCGTTTTCTAACAGTTGATTTTGCAGGTGATTTCGAAGTTGATTTTGTGTTTATAGTGGAATCTTGCAAACTTTCTAACTCTTTAGAATTAAATATGCCTACTGGTTTAAACTTTTTTAGGGCTTCTTTTGCAGGATCTCGTAAAAGAGCTACTGCCACTCTAAAACACAAAAATCCAATAAATGAAGCAAGTGCAATAGAGAAAAGTACTGTCAAAATAGTAATTAGAAAAAGTGGCATATTTAAATGATAGCATACAATTTTTAACATCCTTTTATGATAGACTATATATATGGAAAACGACCAAAATCTGGACGAAAAAGCCGGTGTTAATAATATAAAAAATATAGAAATTAACACTACTATGCAGCAGTCATATCTTGACTATGCTATGAGCGTGATAGTTGGTCGTGCTTTGCCTGATGTAAGAGATGGGCTTAAACCAGTTCACAGAAGAATTTTATACGCTATGCATGATGGCGGCTATCATCAAAATAGAGGCTATAATAAATGCTCAAGAGTAGTCGGTGATGTGATGGGTAAATATCACCCTCATGGAGATGTGGCTATATATGATGCTATAGTTCGTTTAGTTCAAGATTGGTCACTTAGATACCCCTTGATAGATGGGCAGGGAAACTTTGGTTCACGTGGAGATTCTAAAGCAGCTGCACCTCGTTATACAGAATGCAAAATGGGTCATCTTGCTACCGAAATGGTAAAAGATATTGAAAAAGAAACTGTGGACTTTGAACCAAATTATGATGGCAAAAACTTGGAACCTGTAATTCTTCCATCTCGTATACCAAACCTACTTGTAAACGGTTCATCTGGAATAGCTGTAGGCATGGCGACAAACATTCCTCCTCATAATTTAGTGGAAGTGGCTAACGGAATAAAATGGTATTTAGAAAATCCTGATGTATCAAATGAAGAGCTTTTAGAAGCACTATTAGAAATTATACAAGGTCCTGATTTTCCAACATCTGCTACTATACTTGGCAAGTCAGGAATCCTAAAAGCATACAGAACTGGTCACGGCTCAATTGTTATGCGAGCAAAAGTAGATATTATAGAGGAAAACGGAAGAACTAAATTAGTGATCACAGAAGTTCCTTATCAGGTTAACACAGATAATCTCATCAAGAAAATTACATTTTTAGCAGCTAATAACACTGTTGAGGGCATTGCAGATATAGTTGATTTATCAGCAGCTGGAAAAATAGATATTCAAGTGGTTTTGAAAAAAAATGCAGTTCCAAATGTAGTCCTAAATAAACTTTATAAAATGACGCAACTCCAAGAAAGTTTTGGCGCAAATATGTTAGCACTTGTAGACAATGTGCCTAGAACTCTTTCACTTGATGCATTTATTAGATATTGGGTCGCTCATCAAATGGAAGTAATAGTCCGCAGAACTCAATTTTTGAAAAAGCAGGCCGAAGAAAGATGTCATATTTTAGAGGGCTATCTAAAAGCGCTGGACAAAATAGATGATGTTATAAATCTTATACGCTCTTCAAAAGATGTGGACTCTGCAAGAGTAGGCCTTATCAAACTTCTAGATGTGAGCGATATACAAGCTCGTGCAATTTTAGCTATGCAGCTTTCGCGTCTTGCAGCA